>NZ_CATJGZ010000055.1:0-45290 GCF_949740115.1 Bacteroides sp. 41_26 | reverse complement strand
TTAAGCATAATGAGAAATGTATCTGTTCCTTTTGGTATTTCTACTCCGGATAAACCTCATATTTCTTCCACCCGCTGGCGTTCTGTATCCGATCAGAAAGATAAAGTATATTACTTTGAATCAACCTTGACTCCCAATCTTTTCTGGGTAGACTTGAAGAAAGTAGATTTTAGTCCGAAAGCAAGTGTGAAGAAATTGTCATTGACCAATGGAGAGATTTATGCAGGAGATGCTTATAAAGATTTCCAGAATGGTAAGTCATTTACGTTCCTGTTCAGATTGCCGTGAGAAATAGTGATTAACGAATAGTGATAAGTGATTAATGGCTACGCTATACTCCGCATGGTACTAATCACTTATCACTATTCGCTAATCACTATTTCCCATATTCCTTATAAAACTCCACCACTGCTTCAATACCTTTTCTAAAGATATCCAGTGAGAAGTTTTCATTGGGAGAATGAATAGCATCCGATTCCAGTCCGAATCCCATCAGTACTGTTTTGATGCCAAGCACTTGTTCAAATGTAGAGATAATGGGGATGCTTCCTCCGCGACGTACTGCAAGTGGCTTTTTTCCAAATGCGATTTCAAATCCTTTTTCGGCAGCCTTATAAGCAGGGAGAGAGATGGGACATACGTATCCCTGTCCGCCATGCATGGGAGTTACTTTCACCTGAACAGTATCCGGGGCGGTAGCACGGATGTAATTGGCAAATAGTTCTGATATTTTATGATGATCCTGGTGTGGAACCAGTCGGCAGGATACTTTGGCAAATGCTTTTGAAGGAAGAACGGTTTTCGAACCTTCTCCTGTATAACCTCCCCATATACCACAAACATCGAATGAAGGACGACAACTGTTGCGTTCCAACGTGCTGTATCCTTTTTCGCCGGATAATTCTTTTACGCCGATAGCTGCTTTATATTTTTCTTCATCAAATGGAATATGTGCAATCATTTCCCGTTCGGCTTGAGGTACCTCTTCCACATCATCATAGAAACCTGGAATTGTGATACGTCCGTCGGCATCTATTACTTTACTGATCATGCCACAAAGCACATTGACAGGGTTGGTTACCGCACCCCCAAAGTGTCCGGAATGGAGGTCACGATTGGGGCCTGTTACCTCTATTTCCCAGTAAGCAAGACCTCTTAATCCGGTAGTAAGTGAAGGCAGATCAGCTCCTAACATGCTGGTATCGGATACCAATATGACATCTGCTTTCAATAGCTCCTTATACTCTTCACAGAATGCTTCAAGGCTTGGTGAACCAATCTCTTCTTCTCCTTCAAAAATGAATTTTACATTCGTTTTCAATAACTCATTTTTGACCAGATACTCGAAGGCTTTCACCTGAATGAATGCTTGTCCTTTATCATCGTCTGCACCTCGTGCCCAAATGTGACCGTTACGTATTTCCGGTTCAAAGGGAGCACTCTTCCAAAGCTCCAGTGGCTCAGCAGGCATTACGTCGTAGTGCGCATACACAAGTACTGTTTTGGCATTCGGATCTACAATTTTCTGTCCGAACACCATTGGATTTCCTTTTGAAGGCATAACGATAGCTTCGTCTGCTCCGGCTTCCAGCAATAGTTGACTCCAGCGTTGTGCACAGGCCAACATATCATCATGATGTTCCGGCAAAGCGCTGATACTTGGGATACGGATGAGGCTGAACAAATCTTCCATCATTTTCGATTCATTAGCCGCAATATAGTCTTTAATATAACTCATAATGAATAAGAAGTTAGAATTTAGTAGATAGAATAAGAAGTTGGAATTTAATAGTTAGTAGATAGAATCTATGCAGCATGTAAGTGTTGATATGCCCGAAAGGATTCCAGCTACTGACTACTAACTGCTGACTGCTAAACTATAGCTGTGTCATTCTATCCAGTAAATAATAGTCGAGTATTGTCATAGCAGCCATTGCTTCTACGATAGGTACTGCACGGGGTAATACACAAGGATCATGGCGTCCGCGTGCCTTTAAAGTAGTATCGATACCGTCTATATTCACGGTTTCCTGCTGCATCAATACTGTCGCTACCGGTTTGAACGCAACGCGGAAGAAGATATCCTGTCCGTTACTGATACCACCCTGGATACCTCCCGAATGGTTCGTACGTGTCTCAATACGTCCGTTGTTATTGTAAAACACATCATTTTGTTCCGAACCTTTTTGCTTTAAACCTTTAAATCCATCACCGTACTCAAAAGCTTTGGCAGCATTGATACTCAGCATGGCGTTTCCAAGTGCAGCATGTAGCTTTCCGAATACCGGTTGTCCCAATCCGATGGGACAGCCCTTGATTACACAAGTCAATACTCCGCCAATGGTATCCCCTTCTCCCTTTATCTTGTATATAAGGTCTTGCATCTCTTTTGCTTTTTCCGGGTCAGGACAACGTACGGGATTACTTTCAATCAGATCCAGATCATAATCAGTATAATTTCCTTCCAGCTTGATAGGGCCCACTTGTGATGTGTAAGCTGTGATATGAATGCCCAATTGCTTTAGTGCTAATTTTGCTAATGCACCTGCAACAACACGTGAAATAGTTTCTCGTGCGGAAGATCGTCCACCACCACGATGATCGCGAATGCCATATTTAACTTTATAGGTATAATCGGCATGCGATGGACGATATACATACTCCAAATTATTGTAATCGTTGGAATGCTGATTCTGATTCCATACAATAAATCCGATAGGGCAACCGGTAGATTTTCCTTCGAAGATTCCTGAAAGAAACTCTACTTTATCTTCTTCTTTGCGTGAGGTGGTAATGGCCGATTGTCCCGGACGACGACGACTGAGCTCTTTTTGGACGAACTCTTCGTCAATCCTGATACCTGCCGGAAAGCCGTCAATAACGCCTCCGATGCCTTTCCCGTGAGATTCTCCAAAGCTGGTGAGTCTGAATATGTTTCCGAATGAATTGAACATGATGTTGTGTAATTTAAGAGATTGTATATTGCAAATATAACAATTTATCTAACACTATAGTTGATAACTTTACTTTTATTTATCGCTGTTTCGATATTGTTGAGGGCTCATACCGGTAAGGCGCTTAAAATATTTTCCAAAGAAAGACACATTAGGGAAGTTCAGGGAGTCTGAAATTTCATGTATGGGTATATTGGTTGATTTTAGTTGTGCTTTGGCATCTACTATTACAACCTCTGATATAATATCCATGACAGTCTTTCCGGTAACATGTTTTACAGTGTTACTCAGATGAGTAGGTGTTATATTCATCTGCTTTGCATAATATAAGATATTTCTTTCTGTGGTATAATGTTGAATTACCAGATGACTGAATGTTTTACATATCTCTTCACTTCTGCTTAATGCAGTTTCACTCCGTATGGGACGTTCGTGATACATATCGCTCAGTCTGTATAGAATTGAAAGAAGCATACACTTCAATATTTCAGGATTATAAGGAGAATGTTCTTTATAATATACTTTCATCATGAGTGTGAAAAATTCTTCGTAAATGCAGGCGAATTCCTTTGGTAACGATAGTATCGGATGGTTTTTGGTTATATAGATAAGGTCAATAATTGATTTTGTTTTGCTTATTCCTTCGATAAATTTGGAAGAGAATACCATGAAGTAGAGTTTCAAATCACCTTCAATCTTGTTTATCTGGATAATACTTCCCGGAGAGAGTGTGATAAAATCATTTTCCCGGATGGTATAGTCTGATAAGTTGATTGTGGCTTCCAGAGTTCCTCCCATACAAAGCACAAATATTTCGGCTTTAAGGCGGCAAGGATATTGGGTATAAAGGCTTAGTATACTATTGTCTATGTCCGCATTACTTCCAATCACGAAATCTTCGGTTATATCAATTTTGGGCAATATCTTTTCCATAATTGTTTAAATGTTTAATGTGTGTTCAAATATAGAAATAATTAATGAATAGACATGGGCGTTTAAGTTATAGAACATGAAAAAAGAATATATTTATTGTATTTGTGGAATATATAGAGAGATAAATAAAAGAATTAAGTAATAGAACATAAATTAGAAGGAATAGACCTTGTGAGGAGATTCAAAAATACCGTATTTTGCAATGTCTTTTTTGAAATAAAGATGGAATTGGAATAGTTAATTTAAAAAACAAAAAAAGTATGAAGAAACAGTTACTTATGGTGCTTTGTGCAGCAGTAAGTTGTTCATGGGCTTCGGCACAAGGAAATGTATCGTCACAGATCAAAGGAGATTTTGATATTCAAAATACTTGGGAGAAAACAGATGGTATCTATCCAGAAGGGTGGTATGCATCTAATGTAGATCGTGTGCTAAAATTTCCTATTGTTTTTGGAGATGCAGATCGTACTACTACAGGTGGTAAAAGTATAAAGATGGTGAACGATTTTTGCGGTGCAATGGGGTTGGGAGCAAATGCTCCTGCTTTTGTTAGCTTAGGAGAGTTTTGGAGTTATGCATGGTGTAAATTAGTCCTATTTGGTAGTGGTAGTAAGATTTTGGCTAGCGATGGAGGAACTCATGGAGGTGTAGAATTCACTTCTCAGCCAGACTCTATTGTGGGTTATATTAAAAGACAACACGGTGTGGATACAGGAAAGAAGGAGGGTGAACAAAATTTGAATGAAAAAGCTCAAATTTTAGCTTATTTCTGGACAGGAACTACTAAATCGCAAGTAAAAAGTGGATTGAGCTTAAAAGAGAAAGAGGATGTAGAACCTCAGGAAATGGTTGACCGTGATAAGGATGTTTTAGGTATGATCACAGAAGGTGTTACTAAAAGTGAAGATTTTTCATTAGTCGCTACTGTTGATAAATTTATTGAAGGAGATTATGAAGATTGGACTTATGTTAGTCTTCCTGTGAATTATTTAACAGATGGAGTGCCGGAAAAAGCAAATGTAATTATTTCCAGTGCAGAATATTTTAATGACAAAACTATTGGTAAAGGTAATACTTTATGGGCTGATGATTTTAAATTTATTTATAACTCAAAACTAAAATCAATTACTATTAATGGTACACCTTTAGAGGGGTTTAATAAAGATACCTATATGTATGTACTTCAAGGCGAGTTTCCTGCTAAGGATGATATCGTAGCGATTTCTGATGGTAAAGGTGCTAAAGTCGACATTCAGGAAGGTGATAATATTATGAAGATTGTAGTTACCGGCAACGATGGTGCTTCTAATCAGCATGTCTATTCATTGGTTAGAAAAGGTACTACTTTTGGTGCTACTGCTATTGCATTGAATGATGTTAAACTTGAAGATTTTGATCCTGCTGTCACTTCTTATGACGGTCTTGAAATGACTAATGGAGTTTATCCGGTGGTATCGGTTAATTCTGATCCTAATTTGACATCAGTAGACATGCAACTGAGCACTTCAGAACACACTGTTACAATTGTGGTGACAGATAAAGTGAATGGGGCAGATCATACATATACACTGAAATTCACTCCTTCGGATAAAATAATGAATGGTTCTCAGATCAAAGGGGATTTTGAAAAGCAGGTACAGTGGGGACCCGATGCTCTGAATGAGGAAAGATGGGGCACAGTAGCAGATGGCTGGTATTCATCCAATGTAACTCAGATGGGAAGTATGAATTTTGTCATGGTTGAAAAAGAATCTCATGTTGTAGGTGATGATAAATTGGCTGTGAAGATGATTAATGGACGTCCGGGAGCAATGGGGATTGAATCTAATGCACCGGGATATATTGCATTAGGTAGGCCTTGGGTGTATGCAGATATGATAGGTTTAATGTCATCAATTTATCCAGGTGGAATACCGGATACAGATGATAGTGACGGTGGAACTATCGGAGGGGTTAACTTCTCTTATCAGCCAGACTCTATTATAGGTTATTACAAGCGTACTTATGCAGATGCAGGGAGTAAACTTGCAGGTACGAATCTTAATGAAGAAGCAAAAATTATTGCTTATTTATGGAAAGGTACATCTACTTCCATGGCTCCGGCTACAGGAGATCTATTTACATCAACAGGCTCGTCCTGGCAGTTGCTAATTGATCGCGATATCGACATTCTCGGAACAAAGAATGGCGGAGAGGCTGCAGGAGGCATTACTTTAATTGCATCTGCCGAAGAAACCGTTAAGGAATTGGCTGACTGGACACGTATATCCGTTCCATTGAACTATGTAAGTGATGAGAAACCGGAGAAGGCTAATGTGATCATATCTAGTGCGGATTATTTCAATCGTACCAGAATTGGTAATGGCAATACACTGAGTGCTGACAATGTAGCTTTCGTTTATAACTCTAAACTCAAATCAATAACTATTAGTGGTACTGCATTAACTGGTTTCGACAAAGATACTTATGAATATGCAGTAGATGGTGTTATGCCTGTTGTGGCAGATGTTGTTGCAGAAGCAGATGGTAAAGGTGCTACAGTAGAAGTTACTGCTGCTGGCAAAGTGCTAACTATAACAGTGAAAGGTAATGATATTGCTGATAACGCTGCAAACTATCATACTTATACTTTAACATTCAAAGGCGGTGTAGGTGTTGAACAAAATACATATAACTCATTGAGCATAAAAGGTATAGAAAGTGGTGTGGTTGTTGAAGGAGCACAGTTGGAAGAGCTTATTGAAGTATATTCCGTACAAGGAATGTTGGTTGCACAATCTACTGTTAATGGTACGATGACTATCCATGGATTATCTTCAAATACAATTTATCTTGTAAAAATAGGTTCTTATGTAACACGCGTAATGACAAAGTAAACCTGAAATAAATATGAACGAAAAGCCAGCTGATCGGATTAGCTGGCTTTTCTTATTAGTAGGAAGAGGGACCTTTATTGGTTTTTAGTTTACTATACTTTTTTACTTTTATTTATCACTGTTTCGGTACTGCTGAGGACTCATTCCTGTGAGTCGTTTGAAATACTTCCCAAAGAAAGATACATTCGGAAAGTTTAATGAATCTGCAATTTCGTGTATAGGTGTATTGGTTGACTTTAGCTGTGCTTGTGCATCAACAATGACCACTTCTGAAATGATATCCATGACGGTCTTCCCTGTGATATGTTTTACGGTATTGCTCAGGTGGGAAGGCGTTATGTTTAGTTGTTGTGCATAATATGAAATATTTCTTTCCTGTGTGTAGTGCTGAATTACCAAATTTCCAAATGCTTTACATATATCTTCACCTCTGTTTAAACTGCTTTTGTTTCGAACAGGGCGTTCATGATACATATCACTCAGTCTGTACAGAATAGATAACAGCATACATTTTAGTATCTCTGGATTATAAGGAGACCGCTTCTTATAATATACTTTCATCATGAGTAGAAAGAACTCTTCATAAATATTGGCAAACTCCTGAGGCAGCGATAATACCGGGTGATTTTTAGTTATATAAATAAGGTCAATAATAGCTTTGGTTTTACTTATCCCGTTAATAAAATCGGAAGAAAATACCATGAAATAGAGTTTTAAATCACCTTCTATCTTATTAATCTGAATAATACTCGCCGGAGAGAGCGTTACGAAATCATATTTCTTTATGGTATAGTCCGAAAGGTTTATGCTGGCTTCAATACTCCCTCCCATACAGAGTACAAAGACTTCGGCTTTAAGTCGGCATGGATAGCTGGTATAGAGATTTAGTATATTAGGATCTATATCAGCATTACTGCCTATTACAAAATCTTCACTGATGTCTATTTTGGGTAATTCCTTTTTCATGTGTATTCTCTTTTTTCAACGCCCAAATATACAAGTATTTTATGAATAGGTATTTTTATTTTAGTTATAGGACATGAAAAAGTGGTAATAGATACCCTTATTTGGGTGATTTATAGGGTAAAATGATAAAATACCTTAGTAATGGGATATAAGATTACAGAAATAGACCTTGACTGAAAACAAAAACGGTTGTTACTTTGCAACGTTTTTATGAATGATGTGAATCAATAGGGGATTTCCGGTTTATGGTTCACGAAAGATTGTATTTATATTAAAAAGAGAAGTGTATGAAGAAATTTATTACTTTAATGATGTGTGTTGTGTTGTACGCAGGAAGTGCGTTGGCACAGCAAATTAAAGGAGATTTTGAAGAGTGGGAAGATTGCTATCCTGCTGAGGGAAAGCTGGTAGGTAAACAACCTGTAGGGTGGACCGCTTCAAATGTATACCAGATTATAGTAGGTAAGGAGTTTGTATTTCCTGATGCAGGCCGTACAGGAACCGGTGCTAAAATTATGAATGATTATGTTGGTATGTTGGGAATAGGTGCTAATGCTCCTGCTTTTGTCACTTTAGGCAAAATGTGGGTTTTTGCTGATATGTCCGGTATGCTGGGGGGGAATGATATGAGTAATGGTGGAGTAAACGGTGGTATTGATTTCACTTATCGTCCGGATTCTCTGACTGTGTATTATAAACGTAAATTAGGAACAGAAAAGCCCAATGAGACAGCTAAGGTATTGGTATACCTGTGGAAGGGAACTTTTAAATCTAAAATAATTAATTCTCATAGTGGTAATGATGTTACCTATGTAGAGGTGGACGATCAGGATCGGGCTATATTAGGAAAGGAAATTATCCCTGCCGAAACAAAAGGTGATGGTGTCTTGATTGCCAGTACTGAATACACCATTACTAAAGAAACTGAAGGAGACGGTTGGGTACGTCTTTCTATTCCGGTCAACTATGTAGAGGGTGAAAACGGAAAATTGGTTCCTGAAAAGATGAATATAGTATTCTCAGGAGGTAACTATTGGGTACGTGCTGATATCGGTAAAGAAAATACATTGTGGGTAGACGATGCTGCACTTGTTTATAATGCTAAATTGAGTTCGGTAACGTTGGGTGGCGAAGAACTTACGGGATTCGATCCGGATAAGTTTGAATATAACCTGGCTTATAACGAGCACAATAAAGCGATTGTAGCTAAAGCCTTTGGTAAAGATGCAGTGGTAACTGAAGCTACAACAAAGGAAGATGCTAATGAAGTAATAAAGACTCTGACTGTGACTTGTGCTGACAATGCTACTTCTGATGTGAATAAGACGTATGTCTATACGTTGACCTTTAAAGGAAGTTATGTGGGCGATATAACCGCTCCTGCTGATATGTCTCAAGTATATGGTGATGGGTTTGAAATACCATTTACATCAACCAATACAGAGGTGCCGTTCACTTATACAATTGGAAGTGACAAAGTGCTGAAGTATGATTCCGAAACGAAGAAATTCTATGCTATTGGTGCAGGTACTACTACTGTAGTGGCACATCAGGAGAAAGAAGGTGCATTACCTGCTGTTTCTGACCCAGTGACGGTGACCATTGAAAAAGCATCATTGACTATGACTTTGAAGGCATGGTGTCAGCGTGGTAAGACGATAAGCTTCAATACTTCTTCGTCAGTAGCTGCCAATGGTACGGACTATGGGGTTGAATTTGAATATGAAGGACTGAAAAATGATGATGGTGAGGGTACGATAGTCGATGTGGTACATAAGATATTTGATACAAAGAATATTTATATATCAAGTGGTGCTGCCGGAAAAGAGGCAACGGATGAGGTTATAGGAAACTATCGTCCCATTGTCTTCTCATTTACCGGTTCAAGTGATCCATTGACAACCGTTTCAACTAATAACTATAATGTAACTTTTGTCAATAATGGTGCCGAAATCCGGAAAACATTCCTGACAGTCTATCCTTATTATGACTTGGATGGTACGAAAGTTAATTTGAACAAGAATGATGCTCAGGGGCTTTTCGTATATGGGTCTGATATTGACTATAGAATTACTTATAGTGGATTTGTATATAAAGAGGATGCTGCTGTGATGGAAGCATTAGGTAATGATACGGTTAATGTAGTATTTGACAAAGCACCTAAAACTGCAGCAGTTGGAGAAGTTGTTCCTCTGACAGTGAAATTCCCTCAAAAGGTATTGGATAATTATGAATTCAAGACTTATACAGGATTGACTGTAAAAGCTTTGAAGGCATATACAGTAGAAAACGCGGAAAAGATAGAGAAAGTATATGGTGATGCTCCTTTTGAAGCTCCTTTTATCGTGAAGAATGATAAGGGTGAATCTGTTGATTATACCATTACTCCTTCAAGTACCAGCCGACTTACTGTGTCTGGTAAAACTTTGACTATTAAATCTGCATATGCATCTACTTATGTAACCATTAAGGTTGCTGCTAATGATGAATATATGGCTCTGTCAAAACGTGTAGACATTCCTATTGCTAAAGCTCCGCTTACAGTTACTGCCCAGAATGTAGCTTTACTTATCGGAAGTCCGGCACCTGAAACCTTTGAGTTGATATACGATGGATTTGTTTACGATGAAGATGTAGCAAAAGCATTTGGTACAAAAGTTCCTGTTGCTGCTCTTGAAAAGGAAATTCCATCTGATGCGAAAGTTGGTGACGAGTTTGCAATTGCTATAACCAAAGGTACAGCTGCCAATTATGAAGTTACTTATGTAAATGGTGTACTGAAGATAACGGCTCCTACCGGAATTGATAACAATTCGCTTTCTGATGTTCGCGTATATAGTGAAAACGGAGCGATTTGTGTAGCTAATAATGAAGCTACTGAAACAATTGAAGTGTATACAACACAAGGTGTGAAGGTTTACGAAGGAACAGATAACGTGATTTCTACTAATATCGATAAAGATGTTATGTATGTGGTACGTGTTGGATCTTATGTAGCTAAAATAGTTGTTAGATAATTGAAATAGCAGCTGGCGCGATAAAAGAGCTGGCTGCTATCTAACTTTGGCACAAGTTATATAGAGTAGTGCGGTGGTTCAAATAGATAAAAGGACTACGCTATTCTATATAACTTGTGTTTTTTGTGTAATACCGTAGTTTTATCTAAAGCAGATAGTGAAAGAAGGTGTTCATTCTAATCCCTTCGATATATGGATAGTTGTTCAAAAAGCAATTATAGACATTGGAGGAAGAAAATCCGGAATAGAATATGTTTGTTGATTTAATATTTTGTTTGTCAGATAGTTATGATCCTATATTTTTAGTCCTATAAGAGTGTACACTTATGTTAGTGTTAAATGTACACTTTTGCCATATAAGGTTGTACATTCTTGTGGTGCTAAAATGTACAATCTTGTAAGGTAAGAATTTGAATGTTAAAAACTTCGTTAACGGTGTTAACGCAATGAGAAGTAATGAACCAAAATAAAAGCTCCCTACAGATTATTTTTCTAAATCTGTAGGGAGCTTTTATTTTAGGGATATTTTGAGTTTATTTTTTTATAAACTTTACCGTAGTATTACCAATCTTTATAAGATACAAACCTCTGGATAGAGTAGATACACTAACTTCTTCTGTATTTAAAACTCCTGATAGGATTTGCATACCAGTGACATTATATATATCATACTTTTGATTTTCTGCACCTTGCACCATTAAAGCATCTATTGAAGGATTATAATAAACTGTAGGTTTATTTATAGTTACGTCTGAGATACCAGTTGCAGTCATTGTTCCTTCAAAATCCACATCAATGAATAATTCAACAGGGAAAATGGTTTCTACATTTAAAGATAATACTATCTTTTTATCAACAATTGTTGATGTATTAAGGTGTACAGTAACTTCACCTACTATGTTCAGCGTCATTTTTAATTCTTTAGGAAGAATAGTAATTACATTTCCTTCTTTCTGTATTTCCACTTCCGGGATTACTATATCTCCTAACTCAAGAACTGTTCCCATGTTAAATGAGAAATTCCTTATTTCTAACGTAACGTGAGAATCGTCTGTTGCCGTGAGGTATACATTTTCTGTACTGGGTTTTCCCATTGTATTTCCATCTTGCGAAACTGTCAGCGTACCGTTGTAAGTTCCTGCTGCTTCCTGACTTACTTGTGCGTAAGCTGATGAGGACATTGTGATTGCTATGAACGCAATAATTGCTGTAAGTAATTTTTTCTTCATAATTTTTTCTTTTATCGTTTATTCTTTAGAACACATAACCGAAACCAATGTTTCCGTAAATAGGAAACATATTAAATGTAACGGTATCAAAATCTTTTTTGAAAATAGGTACTACCCCCCAGGTAAGGCTGGCGGTTACATTTAGATGAGAAAAGGCTCTCCATTGCGCACCTAATTGCATACCACATTGGAAACGTCTTAAATCATCATTAAAGTTGTAGGTAGCAGAACTTACATTTGCTTTTTCTCCTGTCGGATCACCGTCTCTGAGATAACCGTCGTAGGCTTCTCCAAAGAACTCACCTGATAGAACGTAAGAAAACCAGGGTCCTAACTCTAATTCCCAACGCTTACTCACTTTATAAAGAGCTAAAACTGGGACAGTTAACAGTGATTGTTTAACGGTCGTTGTTACACCTCCTGTCCATTGTCCTTCCATTTCGCCGCCGTCACTGGCAATCATTTTCATGTGATAGTTTTTCACAGTAGCATCCGTTTCCATACCTTTTGTCTCTAAACGGATCCCTGCGCTAACTCCCCACTTATTATCGAACGTTTTTACTACATCTCCTTCTATAGAGAAGGCTGTTGTAGGCTTATAACTATTGATTTTTCTTATTTCAACAGGTAGGGGGATAGGAGATGTCCCACCTATGTTAAATCCGGCTTTTAAACGATATTCAAGTCCTATTGTCAGTGATTTAAGAATATTCTTGTTACGATCTTCCTGAGCTTGAGCAATATTAGCTACAATTAGGCACAGAAGTATAAAGGTTATTTTCTTGTTCATTGATAGTTTTAATTAAGATGATCTTCTATGTTTTCTATGTCTTCGAGTTCAATTGTAGCCTCATCAATGATAAGGGTACTTCCGATAGCACCTCTGAAAAATGCTCCTTCCAGACTGGACGAAAATACAATTGCTGTATAATACTTGCCTGTTTCGAGTTTGGATGGATCAGGTTCTTTACGGTATACAAAAGGGATTGATCGGTATGTGTATTCAGAAGCAGGTTTAGCATCTTCTATACGACGAGCGATAGCTATAATGCAAGGATCATCGAACTGAATAGAACCATCCAGGATTTTACCATCGGTTGGCTCATAAAGAATTGAATACATATCGAATATGTCTTCCTTACCTGGTATTTCTTCTTTTTGTTCATTTCTGAATACTTCTCCGGGAGTATACTTATACCATACATTAAAAGCTTTAGGCTTTTTATTAGGACTGTAAGCGATAGGAAGTCCGAATAATGTTGACTTTAATGCCTCTTCAGGACCTTGACCTGCTACTGTGGCATCAAAGGAACCTATGAATAAATTTCCGGCAGCTAACGGCATTCTTACCATATCACCGAATGCACCGGTCGGTTTGGTTTCAAGTTTCACCCCTTTTCCGGAATGTCCGGCTTCATAGGAGGTAGTTGGGTAAATAAGAGGATTAGTGAGTTTTTCTCCTTCAGGAGTAACATAACCGGTCAGGGCATATCCACTGTTAGCTGTTGCCCAAATAAACTGTTTCTGCTCCTGTTCTGAGATTTCATAAAAACCGTGCCATTGTTTACCTCTGGCTCCTTCTATTATTTCCCAATGCTCAAAATTAAAATCCAATTTATTCTTAGAAATATCAACGTAGACAGTATATTCCTTTTTCCATTGTCTGTCTTCCGATGTTACTATATAAGTTTGTGGATTTGAGAAATCTCTTACTGTTCCGCTGGGCGGTTCAATAGTGGCCCCTTTTGTTAATGTGAATTCAGGAGCAAAGTGCGTGATGTCAATGGTTGATTGTGCCATGATTATTACCGTATTATTAGTAATAATTGGCTGCATTTTCAACACTGAGGGATCGGAAACTGTACAAGATTCGATATCAGCTTCAGTGTTAGCCGCTTCTTCACGTATGCAAGAGCTAAAGCTTAGACAAATGCACATACTTATTATTATAGTTCTAAATCTCATTCCGTTAAATTATTGATTATAAATTTATAATATAGACTATTTTGAGAAAACTTTGGTGCAAAGTTAAGTTTAAAATTTCATATATCAAATCTTGCTTTCCTTATTTTATGTTCTTTTTGTACTATTCCTTAAAATAATGCCTGTGAATCGGATTAAATGCAGGTCTATTCTTTTGATTTTGTGGTCTAATCCTAAAATAACCTCGAATTTATTATAGTAAATGATCGGGGATAATATATGTGAGTATACTAAAAGATGTATAGGCACAAAAGATATAAAATGTTATGTATGTATTTGTACTATAGTGTTTTACAAAAGTACGTACTTTATGTATGTAAAAGTACGTATTTAATAGCTTGTTAATTAGGTATTTAACGTATAGTTAAATACCTAAGTTTATTTTGTATCTTATAGCCTTTCATTGTTAGCAAGAAAGCAGTTGAATAAAAAAGAAATTAAGGGGGCTTTGGTATAGGTATATAATATCTCGATATTTTGTGTAAAACTTGAAAATATAATTCATGTTTATAAGTATATTCTTTACTTTTGTAGAAATTTAAAAAAAGAGAAAATTCATGATTGAGTCAGAAAGGAAACAGATAATAGATTTAGTACAACGCGAAGTTATTCCGGCTATTGGTTGTACGGAGCCCATTGCGGTAGCATTATGTGTATCGAAAGCAGCAGAAACACTTGGCGCAATCCCCAAAAATATAAAAGTTCTTTTGAGTGCTAATATTTTAAAGAATGCAATGGGGGTGGGTATTCCGGGAACAGGTATGATCGGGCTTCCTATTGCAGTGGCTTTGGGTGCTATTATCGGAAAATCAGAATACCAGCTTGAAGTGTTGAGAGATAGTACACCGGAAGCTGTGGAGCAAGGTAAGCGATTTATTGATGAAAAACGTATTTGTATTTCATTAAAAGAGGATATAGCGGAGAAACTTTATATTGAAGTAATTTGTGAGGCGGGAGATAAAACTGCTACAGCAATTATTGCCGGGGGGCATACTACCTTTATATATATAGCGCGTGGTGAAGAAGTATTGCTTGATAAACAACAATCCGGAACAGAGGAAGACGAACAAGAACCTTTGGAACTAAATCTGAGAAAGGTGTATGATTTTGCTTTGGAAGCTCCCTTGGATGAAATTCGCTTTATCCTTGAGACTGCCCGTCTAAATAAGGCTGCTGCCGAGCAATCTTTTCATGGAGAGTATGGACATGCATTGGGAAGAATGCTCCGGGGGAGGTATGAACATCAGATTATGGGCGATAGTGTGTTTTCTCACATTCTTTCTTATACTTCGGCAGCTTGTGATGCCCGTATGGCAGGGGCTATGATTCCTGTAATGAGTAATTCGGGAAGTGGTAATCAGGGTATTTCGGCTACTTTACCTGTACTTGTCTTTGCTGAAGAGAATGGAAAATCAGAAGAGGAATTAATCAGAGCCTTGATGATGAGTCATCTCACGGTGATCTATATAAAGCAAAGTCTGGGGCGTTTATCAGCTCTTTGTGGTTGTGTAGTAGCTGCAACGGGGTCCAGTTGTGGTATAACATGGCTGATGGGAGGAAGCTATGAACAAGTTGCTTTCGCTGTACAAAATATGATTGCTAACTTAACCGGAATGATTTGCGATGGTGCAAAACCCAGTTGTGCATTAAAAGTGACAACGGGAGTTTCTACTGCTGTTTTATCTGCTGTAATGGCAATGGAGAATCGCTGTGTTACATCTGTAGAGGGTATTATAGACAAAGATGTGGATCAAAGTATTCGTAACCTAACCCGTATTGGTTCGCAGGGAATGAATGAAACGGATAGAGTGGTATTGGACATAATGACACATAAGAACTGTTAGGGAATTGAAAGTTGAAAATTGAAAATTACTATGCAGTGTTATAGCGCAGCTAACTTTCAATTTTCAACTTTCAACTAAATTAATGGCATCCGCAGCCATCTCTGCATTCATGGTCACCACAGTCACTGCCACAGTCTCCACAACCGCAGCTACAGCCGCCACCGCCCATCATATTTACGACTTCCTGTATTTCTTCGTTTGTAGCCGGGCGGCTTTCTGTAACTTCACCTACGAAGTTTAAATCAGCTCCTGCCAACGGGTGGTTCATGTCAACTACTACTGTATCGGGTTTCACTTCTACTACAGTTCCGTTCATACGATGACCTTCAGCGTCCATCAAAGGTACTACACTACCTTCGTAGATACGTTCGCTGTCGAATTTACCATCAATCTCAAAGATGTGTCTCGGCAAATCCAGTACATGTTCTTCGTTGTATTCGCCGTAAGCTTCTTGTGACGGGATGATGAATTCAAATTTATCTCCTTTGTTGAGTGAGGCTATCTGGCTTTCGAAAGCTTCGAGCGTAGTACCCAAACCGGAAATGAACTGGAATGGATTTTCTGCTTTTGCTTCTTCTACTAAATCTTTTTCTCCATCTTCTATTGTGTACAGCTTGTACGCTACAGTGATGTACTTGTTTTCTACTGTTTCCATTTGTTTTTTGTATATAGTTAGTACTTACGCATAATCCGCGTAGCTGCAAAGATACGAATTTCACTACAGAGTAGCATAGAGTTTCACAGAGTTTATTGTTTATAGATGAATTTAATGGTTAATTCTCTGTGAAACTCAGTGTTACTCTGTGGTGAAAAGTGTTATTTAAGTGATAAAAAAGGATATTATTCCTTTGTTTTCTTACGATTGTTCGTTTTTAGATGATTTTTTTCTTCAATTTGTTTGGAGATAATAAAAAAGCCCTTACCTTTGCAGCACAATAAACAGAGAAAATTAAGATATGAATATCCATACATCTATAAACCTAACAGTCCTGCATATTATTCGCGTCGTGGTGGTTCCATCAAGAGCGTGAGGAAGGTTGTGTATGTATTCGTATCATAAAAGATAATATTAGAGCCTTTCTCACAACAGTGAGGAAGGCTCTTTAATTAAAAGGAAAACAGGAAATGAAAAAGCAGTTACGCAGTTCATCCAGTACACAAGGCCGCCGTATGGCGGGTGCCCGCGCTTTATGGGCAGCCAATGGCATGAAGAAAGAACAAATGGGAAAACCCATTATAGCTATTGTCAATTCGTTTACACAATTTGTTCCGGGACATGTACACTTGCATGAGATAGGGCAACAGGTGAAAACTGAAATAGAGAAGTTGGGATGCTTTGCAGCGGAATTCAACACAATTGCTATTGATGATGGTATAGCAATGGGACATGATGGTATGCTTTATTCACTTCCTTCCCGTGATATTATAGCTGATAGTGTTGAGTATATGGTGAATGCTCACAAGGCAGATGCAATGATTTGTATTAGTAATTGTGACAAAATCACTCCAGGTATGCTTATGGCTGCTATGCGATTGAATATTCCTACTGTTTTTGTATCGGGTGGTCCGATGGAAGCTGGTGAATGGGATGGCCAGCATCTTGACTTGATTGATGCTATGATTAAATCGGCCGACGAGAGTGTGAGCGATAATGAAGTTGCTAAAATAGAACAACATGCTTGTCCTACCTGTGGTTGTTGTTCGGGTATGTTTACGGCCAATTCAATGAACTGTCTGAATGAGGCGATTGGTTTGGCACTTCCCGGCAATGGTACCATTGTGGCTACACATGAGAATCGTAAGCAACTCTTTAAAGATGCAGCAAAATTGATAGTAGAGAATGCTTTTAAATATTATGAAGAAGGCGACGAAAGTGTATTGCCGCGAAGTATAGCAACGCGTGAAGCTTTTTTGAATGCAATGACGCTGGATATTGCTATGGGTGGTTCTACTAATACAATACTCCATCTGCTTGCTGTTGCCCATGAGGCAGAGGTGGATTTTAAGATGGATGATATTGATATGTTGTCCCGTAAGAGCCCATGTCTTTGTAAGGTAGCTCCTAATACACAGAAATATCATATACAGGATGTGAATCGCGCCGGAGGTATCATTGCTATAATGGATGAATTGGCTAAGGGCGGATTGGTAGACACAACCGTTCTGCGTGTAGATGGAATGACATTGGCTGAGGCTATTGATAAATACAGTATAACCAGTTCTGACGTTTGTGATGAAGCGAAAAAAAAATATTCAAGTGCTGCAGCCGGCAAATTTAATCTTGTACTTGGGTCTCAGCATGCATCTTATAAAGAGCTTGATACGGATCGTGCCGAAGGGTGTATCCGTGACTTGGAACATGCTTATAGCAAAGATGGTGGTCTGGCAGTACTGAAAGGAAATATAGCTCAGGATGGCTGTGTCGTGAAAACAGCAGGCGTAGATGCAAGTATCTGGAAGTTTTCGGGACCGGCCAAAGTATTTGATTCGCAAGAGGCAGCTTGTGAGGGTATCCTCGGAGGCAAGGTGGTGAGTGGTGATGTGGTGGTTATTACGAATGAAGGTCCCAAAGGTGGTCCAGGTATGCAGGAAATGCTGTATCCTACTTCTTATATTAAATCCCGTCATCTTGGAAAAGAATGTGCTTTGATTACGGATGGCCGTTTTAGTGGTGGTACATCCGGACTGAGTATCGGGCATATCTCTCCCGAAGCTGCAGCCGGCGGGAATATCGGAAAAATTCAGGATGGAGATATTATTGAAATCAATATCCCGGAACGTACCATTAATGTGAAACTGACCGATGAAGAGTTGGCTGCTCGTCCCATGACTCCTGTGACCCGCGAACGTAATGTTCCGAAAAGTTTGAAGGCTTATGCCAGTATGGTAAGCTCCGCTGATAAGGGAGCTGTAAGAATGATTTAGAAGTATGAATTTAGATTTAGGATTTAGGATTGAGAGTTGAAGTAATTTCAATCGTAAATAGTAAATTGTCTAATCGTAAATATATAGATGAAAGAACTAATATCAGGCTCAGAGGCATTGATGCGTTCTCTTGAGTATCAGGGAGTGAAAACCATTTTTGGTTATCCGGGAGGTTCTATTATGCCGGTGTTCGACGCTCTGTATGATCATAGAGAAACATTGAACCATATTTTGGTTCGACACGAACAGGGGGCTGCTCATGCAGCACAGGGTTTTGCACGCTCGTCGGGTGAAGTAGGGGTCTGCCTGGTAACCAGTGGTCCTGGTGCTACTAATACTATAACAGGTATTGCTGATGCCATGATTGACAGTACTCCTGTTGTTGTGATAGCCGGTCAGGTAGGAACTGCATTTTTGGGGACAGATGCTTTTCAGGAGGTAGATCTTGTTGGTATTACCCAACCTATAACCAAATGGAGTTATCAGATTCGTCGTGCAGAGGATGTCCCATGGGCTGTGGCACGTGCTTTCTATATTGCAAAAAGTGGACGTCCCGGTCCTGTTGTTCTTGACTTTGCAAAAAATGCACAGGTAGAAAAAGCTGAATATGCTCCTGCTAAACTGGATTATATTCGTAGTTATGTTCCTGTACCTGATACCGATCCGGAATCTGTGAAGATGGCTGCCGATTTGATTAATAAGGCAGAACGTCCGTTGGTGCTTGTTGGGCAGGGTGTGGAGCTAGGAAATGCTCAACAGGAATTGCGCACTTTTATCGAAAAGGCTGGAATACCTGCTGGATGTACGTTGCTCGGATTGTCTGCTTTACCTACTGAACATCCTCTGAATAAAGGGATGTTGGGGATGCATGGAAATTTGGGGCCTAATATTAATACAAATAAATGCGATGTGCTTATTGCCGTGGGCATGCGTTTTGACGACCGCGTAACAGGTAATCTTGCTACCTATGCCAAACAGGCAAAAGTGATTCATTTTGATATTGATCCGGCTGAAGTTAATAAAAATGTATATGCAGATGTAGCTGTGTTAGGCGATTGCAAAGAAACGTTGGTTGCAGTAACAGAACTACTTCAGCCCAATACACACACTGAATGGCTGGAAAGCTTCACGGATTATGAACGGATGGAAGAGGAAAAAGTTATTCGTCCGGAACTTCATCCTATGAATGACACACTCTCTATGGGTGAAGTGGTACGTGCTGTGAGCGAAGCTACTAATAATGAAGCGATCCTTGTAACCGATGTTGGCCAGAATCAAATGATGTCTGCCCGGTATTTTAAATATACGAAAGATCGTAGTATTATTACTTCCGGAGGATTGGGAACGATGGGATTTGGCCTTCCGGCAGCTATTGGTGCTACCTTTGGACGTCCGGACCGTACGGTTTGTGTTTTTATGGGAGATGGTGGTCTTCAAATGAATATTCAGGAGTTGGGTACTATCATGGAACAGAAGGCACCGGTAAAGATTATCGTATTGAACAATAACTTTTTGGGAAATGTACGTCAATGGCAGGCGATGTTTTTCAACCGTAAATACTCTTTTACGCCGATGTTGAATCCGGACTATATGAAAATTGCTTCCGCTTATGATATTCCATCCCGGCGGGTAATGACGCGTGAAGAACTGGCAGAGGCTATCGAAGAAATGATTGCAACCGATGGACCGTATCTGCTGGAAGCTTGTGTGATTGAAGAGGGAAATGTATTGCCAATGACCCCTCCGGGTGGTTCGGTGAATCAGATGCTGTTGGAGTGCTGAATTAGTTGAAAATTGAAAATTGAAAGTTGAAAATGGCTATGCAGTCTGATAGCGTAATCTCACTTTTAACTAAAAACTTTCAACTTTCAACTTTCAATTTTCAACTTTCAATTTTCAATTAACTAAATAAGATTATGAGTGATAAGACATTATATACGCTGATTGTTCATTCGGAGAATATTGCAGGTTTGTTGAATCAGATAACGGCTGTATTTACACGTCGTCAGATTAATATCGAGAGTTTAAATGTGTCTGCCTCTTCCATTAAAGGGGTACATAAGTATACGATTACTGCCTGGACGGATAAAGATACAATCGAGAAAGTTGTTAAACAGATTGAAAAGAAGATAGATGTGTTGCAGGCACATTATTTTACTGATGATGAGATTTATTTTCATGAGATTGCTCTATATAAAGTATCTATTCCGGAATTTCAATCCAATCCGGATGCTTCCCGGATAATCAGAAAATACAATGCACGTATTGTGGAGGTAAACCCTGTATTTGCTATTGTTGAGAAGAATGGACGGGGAGAAGATATCACAGCTCTTTATGATGAACTACGCACATTGGGTTGTGTATTGCAATTTGTACGTTCGGGACGTGTAGCTATTACTACCAGCTGCTTTGAACGGGTAAATGAATTTCTGGCGGATCGGGAGGCAAGATATAACCTAAGTAAGAATCAGCAGGAAAATGAGTGAGAATAATAAAATTGGAAGCTATAAATTCATAGCAGAGCCGTTTCATGTAGATTTTAACGGGCGTCTGACAATGGGGGTGCTGGGGAATCATTTGCTTAACTGTGCAGGTTTTCATGCCAGTGACCGTGGGTTTGGAATCGCAACTTTAAATGAGGATAATTATACCTGGGTGCTTTCCCGCTTAGCTATTGAATTGGATGAAATGCCTTATCAGTATGAGGAATTTGGTGTTCAGACATGGGTAGAAAATGTATACCGCCTTTTTACAGATCGTAATTTTGCAATAATCAATAAAGATGGAAAGAAAATCGGATACGCCCGTTCTGTATGGGCTATGATAAATCTGAATACCCGTAAACCGGCCGACTTGCTTACGCTACATGGGGGAAGTATTGTGGATTATGTTTGTGATGAACCTTGTCCGATAGAAAAGCCTTCACGTATTAAGGTGACCGTTACAGAACCTGCGGCTACGCTTACAGCTAAATATAGTGATATCGATATTAACGGGCATGTAAACAGTATTCGTTATATTGAGCATATTCTGGATTTGTTTCCGATAGAATTGTATAAGACGAAGCATATTCGCCGTTTTGAAATGGCTTATGTTGCCGAAAGTTATTACGGTGATGAACTCTCTTTCTTTCAGGAAGAGGTGAATGAAAATGAATATCATGTAGAGGTAAAAAAGAATGGAAACGAGGTCGTTTGTCGTTCTAAAGTACTGTTTGAATAGAAAAAAATTAGATTATAAATAATGAACAGGTGGCTATGCCACCATTTAAAACTGAAAACAAAAATGGCACAAATGAATTTTGGCGGTGTTACTGAAAATGTAGTAACCCGTGAAGAATTTCCGTTGGAGAAAGCTCGTGAAGTATTGAAAAACGAAACAATCGCTGTTATCGGTTACGGTGTACAGGGCCCTGGCCAGTCGTTAAATTTGCGCGACAATGGTTTTAATGTAATCGTAGGACAGCGTAAAGGTGGTAAAACTTGGGAAAAAGCAGTTGCTGACGGTTGGGTACCTGGTGAGACATTGTTTGATATTGACGAAGCATGCCAGCGTGGAACCATTATTCAATACCTGCTCTCTGATGCAGCCCAAATCGAAGTATGGCCTACTGTGAAGAAGAATCTGACTCCGGGTAAAGCACTTTACTTCTCTCACGGTTTCGGTATTACTTACAAAGAACGTACAGGCATTGTTCCTCCTGCTGATGTAGATGTAATTCTTGTAGCTCCGAAGGGGTCGGGTACGTCTCTTCGTACTATGTTCCTCGAAGGTCGTGGGTTGAACTCTTCTTTTGCTATCTTCCAGGATGCGACAGGTAAAGCATGGGATAGAGTGATTGCACTGGGGATCGGTGTAGGTTCTGGTTATTTGTTTGAAACTACCTTCAAACGTGAAGTTTACTCTGACCTGACAGGAGAACGTGGTACGTTGATGGGTGCTATTCAAGGATTGTTGCTGGCTCAATACGAAGTGTTGCGTGAGAATGGTCATACTCCTTCTGAGGCTTTCAACGAAACTGTTGAAGAATTGACTCAGTCGTTGATGCCATTATTTGCAAAGAATGGTATGGATTGGATGTATGCAAACTGCTCTACTACTGCTCAACGTGGTGCTCTCGACTGGATGGGGCCGTTCCATGATGCTACAAAACCAGTATTTGAAAAGCTGTATAGTGAAGTAAAATGTGGTAACGAAGCACAACGCTCTATTGATACAAACTCTAAACCGGATTATCGTGAAGGTTTGGATGCTGAGCTGAAAGCATTACGTGAAAGTGAAATGTGGCAAGCTGGTGCGGTTGTTCGTAAACTTCGTCCGGAAAATAACTAATCTGGATAAAATATACAACTTTTGTAAAGGAGGGGACGTTAGTTTTCCTCCTTTTATTTTGCTGTATGATAGAGTACTAAACCGGATATTAGTTAAAGGTTTGATTTCTGTATAAAAAAACAGTATATGGTATGGATAAATATTACAAGTTTATATGTATATTTGTGGCGATTAACTGAAAACAAACAAAACGAATAACTAATATGGTAAAGAAGTGTATCTCCTTTATGTATTCAGGAGCAATATTTTGCTTGCTGATGACTTCTATTCTTGTAGGTTGTATTAATAATGATACTGACCTTTCTGAACCTGGGGACGTTAATTCTGACACTCCCAATACTTTTGATTTTGCTACTACTGAGTCCATTCAGTTGAATGTGAATTACGATGTTCCTAAAGGATATAAAGTTCTTTTTGAGGTTTATACTGAAAATCCGTTTATTACTGATGCTGAAGGGCAAGTTGTAAAACGTATGGATATTGAACCCGTAGTTAAACGTATGACAGATGAAAAGGGGGAATACCGTTCTTTGGAAACGATTTCATCGGATCATGGTAGTGATGTTTATATTTATACCTCCTATATCGGGGTACCTATGTTGTATAAGGCTTCATTTAAGGGGGAGGTGATTGATGCTGACATCAATTGGGATACAATGGCTGATGCTATTCCACAGACACGTGCCAGTGGAGAATTTGAGAATGTACCTTCTAATTATAATATATTAGGGACATGGGATGTAAATGGTCGTCCAAATTATTTGGACAGTGAAGGGCAGCTCAGTTTATCTGAGTCTATATTAAGTACAATCAATAAGACTATCCCGGAAGGAGGAACTTGTCCTTCTAAGTATCGTCAGTCTGCTGATTTTGTATTAAATGATCCGAAAGGAAGAAAATCAGAGGTTAAAGTACGTTTTATTGGAGGGACAAGTGCTGCCGCGAGTGCTTTTGGATATTATTGTTATAAAGAAGGAGACTCGGACGCAGCTATCAAAAAGGCCAAAAAGTATGTTGTATTCCCTAACACAAAAACAGGTGTTGGTATTAAAGGGGGAGAATGCGTAAAATTGCATTATATTGACGGAAATGGAGTAGATCAGGGAACGGATTTTCCGAATGGAACAAAAATTGGCTGGTTTATCAATAATGATGCTTTCAGAAAAGGTACGGTTGCTACCAGATATAAAGAATTCTATTCCACGACCAGTTTGAACTCTGATGGACGCACACACACTGTAGCCTTTAGAATAAATGACTTCATCGTACTTTCGTTTGAAGACTGGACAGATGAGGATTACAATGATGTACAGTTCAATGTATGGTCTAATCCGATAGAAGCAATTGTAACCCCAGAACTGCCTGAAGTAAAACCTTCAGAGCCGGAAGATGATAACTCGATAGCCTATCGTGTAACTTATAAAGGAATCCTGGCTTTTGAGGATAACTGGCCTGATAAGGGTGATTATGATTTGAATGATATGATTCTGAAGTATAACTCTGTAATGTACTATAACACAAAGAATGAAGTTCTTTCCACAGAAGATACTTTTACTGCTCTTTGGGCAGGGGCACTTTATCATAATGGATTTGCTTATCAGATGAATACTGAACGTTCTAATGTGGAATGTGAAGTTGTAGAAGGTGCTTCTGGCTGGAGTAATCAGGGACTTGACAAGGATATAAGTATGGCCACTATATCATTGTTTAATGATGCCAGTGAAGTAACGGGGAATAACACTTATACTTCTGTTTATAAAGTCAGGAATTCTTTCAAAAAACCGGTCGATCATAGCCAGTTTGATGTTGCTCCATACAATCCGTTTATTTTTATTCATAAGAATATGGACAAGGGGCGCATTGAGGTTCATCTGGTAAACCATAAACCGACGGAGAAAGCGGATATGACATTATTCCATACAGGTGCTGATCTTTCTGAAGTAGAAAAAGGTGTTTATTATGTTTCTACTAATAATTATCCATATGCTATCCATATGGCAGATGCTGAAAAATTCAGTACAGAAGAAAAAATATCAGTAGACAAGTCTTATCCCCGTTTTACGGATTGGGCTAAGTCGAATGGTACAACTAATAAAGATTGGTACAAGTAATAGATACACATTAGTGTGATAGCTGGGTGGTATTGTCTTTGAATAATATCACCCGGTTGTTTTTATAGGTAGGATGATTTATAAGCGTATAGCTGTCTCTTTTTGGATATATTCCATTAGTTTGTGATAAAAAGTATGTTTAGTCAGGGTCGTAGCATTTCCTAATATTACTAATTTCATTCGTGCCCGGGTAATAGCAACATTCATTCTTCGTAAATCATTGAGGAAACCAATCTGCCCGCTTTCGTTGGCGCGTACGAGGCTGATAAAAATGACATCTCTTTCCTGACCTTGGAAGCCGTCTACTGTATTAACGGTAATTAATGGCCGGAAGCGCCTGAAAAAACTACTACTTTTTATTTTGTTTCGTAAATATTGTACTTGTGCTTTATACGGAGAAATGAGTCCAAAGTCAATTTGTTCGTCTAATACCCGGTTTTCTCCTATTTTTTGAATATAACTTTCCAGCTCTTGCAGCAACAAGTTTGCTTCTGGTTTATTAATACGTCCGAAGCTTTCACCAACAAACTCTTCGTGGCATTCCATTTCTGAGGTATCGATCCAGGTCATAGGGGTATCGAAATCAAGAATGCCGCGTTGACGTATTTCAGGAGCAGATTCTAACTGATTGTTATAAAACCATTCTGAAGGAAAACGCATGATGGACTCGTTCATACGGTATTGTACCTTTAATAAAGAAACGGAAATTGGCTTATTAGCTACTACTTTTTCCATCAATGTGTGATCCAAACCACCACGAGCAGCTTCAATACATTTGATTGTAGGAGGTAACTGGCAATGATCACCGGCAAAGATCACACGATCTGCTTTGCGGATAGCAATCCAGCATGCTGCTTCTAATGCTTGTGCAGCTTCATCAATGAACAGTGTACTGAAACGACGTCCATTAAGAATCCGGTGGTTACTGCTGACAAGAGTGGATGCAACCACCCGGGTTGAAGAAAACAGATCTTCATTGATAAGTATTTCCAACTCTGTGGCACGGTCACGCAGGTGGCTGATACGGTTGCGCATATTTTCTCTTTCGATATGACTGCCTTTACGTATACGTCCGTTCATTTCCCGGATAGATTTACGTATCCCCCATAACTCGGTATAGGCCGGATGACTCTCAAAACGGCGTTCATACGTGAACGAGAGCATCTTATCATTAACACGCGTTGGATTACCGATGCGAAGTACGGGTACACCGCGGTCTACAAGCTTTTCTGAAATCCAGTCTACAGCAGTGTTACTTTGTGCGCAAACGAGTACTTGATTTTCACGATGTAGTGTTTCGTAAATAGCTTCAACGAGTGTGGTGGTTTTTCCTGTTCCGGGAGGTCCATGGACTATGGCTACGTCTTTAGTACAAAGTACCTTGTTTACAGCTTCCTCCTGAGTAGAATTTAACCATGGGAAACGGACAGGATAGAGCTCGCGTTGATGTACAGGAAGAGTTCCTAAGAGTGTATCACGCAGTTCTGCCAGTCGGCTATTTTTGGCACGGATTACATCTTCCAATGCTTCAAACATAGTGTGGTAGGAGGTCTCGTCAAAATAAAGCTGTACCCCCAACCGATCGGTTCCTTGTATTTCGAGTAGTGCACCTGCATTGGGTAGAGCGATTACCATTCGTTCTTCATCAGCATAACTTACTGTTGCAGTAAAATTCATATAATGGATTTTTCCATCATATTCCTGCTGAAAGAAACAAACAGGACGTCCGAACTCAAAAGCATGCTCGATATCCTTATCTTCGGTTCGTATCACTTCTGCTACCAGTTGGTTTAAAGAATTATAATAACTACGTCCAACAAGTAGAGGATACCAGCAGAGCCCGCGTTTTATCTTTCGGGTGATTCCCATTGTTTCTGTCTGACGCTTAAATTCTTCTTTCTCACATTCATATTCCATACGCAACAGGAGTTGTTGCTTTTGGAGAGAAAGGAGTGGAGATGCGGGATTTATTTTATTTTCAACCATGCTGTCTGCTAAAAAATATTCACTATTGCTCAAAAAACAAATCTATGTTGTAAAGCGTGATTCTTTTTTTAAGCAGAGAAAATAATTCTGATTATAATTTATCTTTTCGCAAAGGTAACACTTCTCTTTGCAGTCTCGAATATTTATTTCATTTTGTTAAACCTTATCTGTCTCTCGTTCGTTAATATTATATATACAGTTTAAAAATATTAATGCATATGGTGTATGATATAGACATGATAAAGAGCTTCTATTCGGCTTATAAAGGGAAGATGGAGCATGTGCGGGCAGTATTGAAGCGTCCGCTTACGTTGGCGGAAAAGATCTTGTATACTCATCTTTTTGATGAGGCTGTTTTAAAAGATTATAAACGTGGGGAAGATTATGTGAATTTCCGTCCGGACCGCGTAGCAATGCAGGATGCTACAGCGCAGATGGCTTTATTGCAGTTTATGAATGCAGGAAAGGAACAGGCTGCAGTTCCTTCTACTGTACATTGTGATCATTTGATACAAGCTTATAAAGGTGCACGCGAAGACATTGCCACTGCCACCAGGACAAACGAAGAAGTGTATGATTTTCTGCGTGACGTTTCTTCCCGCTATGGCATTGGCTTTTGGAAACCGGGAGCTGGCATTATCCATCAGGTAGTATTGGAGAATTATGCTTTTCCTGGCGGTATGATGGTGGGAACGGACTCTCATACTCCTAATGCCGGTGGGTTAGGTATGGTTGCAATAGGTGTGGGAGGTGCTGATGCAGTAGATGTGATGACGGGTATGGAATGGGAGCTTAAGATGCCTAAGTTGATTGGAGTTCGTTTGACGGGTGAACTTAATGGTTGGACTGCCCCGAAAGACGTTATTCTGAAACTGGCAGGTATATTGACCGTGAAAGGGGGAACAAATGCCATTATTGAATATTTTGGCCCCGGTACGGAATCTATTTCTGCTACAGGAAAAGCTACTATTTGTAATATGGGGGCGGAGGTAGGTGCTACTACTTCACTATTTCCTTATGATGAGCGTATGGCTGCTTATCTACGTGCTACTGGCCGCGAAGAGGTTGTAATGTTGGCTGAAACTGTAGCTGCCGATCTTCGTCCGGATGATGAAGTAATGGCACTTCCTGAGAAGTTTTATGATCGTATAATTGAAATAGATCTATCTGAATTAGAACCCTATATTAACGGACCTTTTACTCCTGATGCTGCTACTCCTATTTCGGAATTTGCAGAAAAAGTATTGCTGAATGGATATCCTCGTAAGATGGAGGTGGGGCTTATTGGCTCATGTACAAATTCTTCTTATCAGGATATCAGTCGCGCTGCTTCTGTTGCCCGGCAGGCATTGGAGAAAGATGTTGCTATCTCTTCACCACTAATTGTAAATCCGGGTAGTGAACAAATCTACGCTACTGCTGAACGCGATGGTATGATAACTCTTTTTCAGCAAATTGGTGCTACAATTATGGCTAATGCTTGTGGACCTTGTATCGGGCAGTGGAAGAGACATACAGATGACCCTATGCGTAAGAATTCTATAGTAACTTCTTTCAATCGTAACTTTGCCAAGCGTGCTGATGGAAATCCGAATACCTTTGCTTTTGTTGCTTCACCTGAGATTGTTATGGCATTGACCATTGCCGGTGATCTTTGCTTTAATCCGTTGAGAGATCGTTTACTCACTCATGATGGTGAAAAAGTAAAGCTTAATGAACCGGTAGGCGATGAATTGCCTGTGCATGGTTTCATTTCGGCTTCTGACGGCTATCTTGCTCCGATAGGATCACAAGTTGAAATAAAAGTGGATCCACATTCAATGCGTTTACAATTATTGACTCCTTTCCCTGCATGGGATGGAAATGATTTACTGAATATGCCTCTCCTTATTAAGACTCAGGGGAAGTGTACTACCGACCATATCTCTATGGCAGGTCCCTGGTTGCGTTTTCGGGGGCATCTGGAAAACATCTCAGACAATATGTTGATGGGAGCTGTGAATGCTTTTAATGGTGAAACGAACAGTGTCTGGAATCGTTTGACAAATACGTATGGACCAGTTTCGGGTACGGCAAAGATGTATAAATCTGAAGGAGTTTCTTCGATTGTGGTTGCTGAAGAAAACTATGGCGAAGGTTCCAGCCGGGAACATGCTGCTATGGAACCTCGTTTCCTCAATGTGAAAGTAATTCTTGCCAAGAGTTTTGCCCGTATCCATGAAACAAATCTTAAAAAGCAGGGCATGCTTGCTATTACTTTCAAGGATAAAGATGATTATAATCGGATACAGGAACATGATTTAATTTCTGTAATAGGTCTACAGAATTTTGCTCCGGGATGTGATCTTGAAGTGATTGTCCATCATGAAGACGGAACGAAAGAACGTTTTGCTGTGCAACATACTTATAATGAACAACAGATAGACTGGTTTCGTGCCGGTTCTGCCTTGAATAATAATGGATTAAAGAATTAACCAATTAACCAATTAACACGCGCCAGCCAATTGACATGTTTTGAATATTGGCATATTGGCACATTATTTATTATGAGTAAAATTACTAAGCAAGCAGATGGTACATTATTAGTACCCGATATCCCTACAGTTCCTTTCATAACAGGGGATGGGGTAGGCGAGGAGATTACTCCTGCCATGCAAAGCATTGTGGACACTGCCGTGAAAGAAGCTTACGGTGAAAAGCGTAAAATAGACTGGGTAGAAGTTTTGGCTGGAGAACGTGCATATAATATTACCGGTTCATGGCTTCCTGATGAGACCATGGAAAAATTTAAAGAGTATCTGATAGGTATCAAGGGGCCTTTGACTACACCGGTGAGCGGTGGCATACGCTCATTGAACGTAGCTTTGCGCCAAACTCTTGATTTGTATGTATGTCTTCGTCCTGTTCGCTGGTTCATAGGCGTACATTCGCCTGTCATAGCACCAGAGAAGGTAAATATGCATATCTTCCGTGAAAATACAGAAGATATTTATGCAGGAATAGAATGGGAAGCGGGCACTCCTGAAGCGAAGAAATTTTATCATTTTTTACGTGATGAAATGGGAGTAACTAAAGTACGGTTTCCGGAAACGTCTTCTTTTGGTGTAAAACCGGTTTCGCGTGAAGGTACTGAACGTTTGGTAAGGGCAGCTTGTCAGTATGCATTAGATCATCATTTACCTTCTGTGACATTGGTGCATAAAGGAAATATTATGAAATTTACCGAAGGTGGTTTCAAAAAATGGGGGTATGAACTGGCACAACGTGAATTTGGTGATGCATTGGCAGAGGGACGATTTATTGTTAAAGACTGTATTGCAGATGCTTTTCTGCAAAATACCTTGTTAATGCCCGAAGAGTATTCGGTGGTTGCCACCCTCAATCTGAATGGTGATTATATCTCTGATCAGTTGGCAGCTATGGTAGGCGGTATTGGTATAGCTCCTGGTGCTAATATCAATTATGATAGTGGGCATGCTATTTTTGAAGCAACACACGGGACTGCACCTAACATTGCCGGAAAGGATATTGTGAATCCTTGTTCGCTTGTTCTTTCTGCTGTGATGATGCTTGAGTATTTTGGTTGGCAGGAAGCTGCCGATCTGATAGTAAGAGCACTGGAACACAACTTTGAGGATGGTCGTGCAACAGCTGATCTGGCTCGGTTTATGCCGGGGGGTAAAGCTCTGTCTACTTCTGCTTTTACGCGGGAGATTATTGAAAGAATAGAAAATATAAATTAATGATTAAAAGAGAGATAATTCCATGAAGAAAGAATATTTAGTTTATAAGCTCTCCGAGGAGATGAAGGATGCTACCCGGATTGATAATGATTTATTTCCGAAATATGATGTAAAGCGCGGTTTGCGTAATGAAGATGGTACTGGTGTACTGGTAGGATTGACTAAGGTTGGTAATGTAGTTGGTTATGAGCGTATTCCGGGTGGTGGTTTGAAGCCAATTCCCGGTAAGTTGTTCTATCGTCAATACGATTTGGAAGACTTGGCACATGCTGCAATGAAAGAAAAACGTTACGGATTTGAAGAGGTAGCTTATCTGTTGCTATCCGGTCATTTGCCCGATAAGGAAGAATTAGCTTCTTTTCGTGAATTGGTGAATGACAATATGCCATTGGAACAGAAAACGAAAATGAATATTATAGAGCTGGAGGGTAATAACATTATGAACATTCTGGCTCGTAGTGTTCTTGAAATGTATCGTTTTGACCCCAATCCGGATGATACCTCCCGGGATAATCTTATGAGACAGAGTATTGATCTGATTTCGAAGTTTCCTACTATTATTGCATATGCTTATAATATGTTGCGTCATGCCACCTTTGGTCGTTCGCTTCATATTCGTCATCCGCAGGAAAATCTCTCTATAGCCGAAAATTTCCTCTACATGCTTAAGAAGGATTATACCCAGCTGGAGGCCCGTACTCTTGATCTTTTACTCATGCTACAAGCAGAGCATGGTGGTGGTAATAACTCTACTTTTACAGTACGTGTCACTTCTTCTACCGGGACAGATACTTATTCATCTATTGCAGCTGGTATCGGTTCCTTAAAAGGTCCGCTTCACGGAGGTGCTAATATTCAGGTAGTTGATATGTTCCATCATCTTCAGGAAAATATCCAGGATTGGAAGGATGTAGATGAAATAGATACTTATTTTACTCGTATGCTGAATAAGGAAGTCTATAATAAAACCGGATTGATTTATGGTATCGGGCATGCTGTATACACTATTTCAGATCCACGTGCCTTATTGCTGAAAGAACTCGCCCGGGATTTGGCAAAGGAGAAGAAAAAGGAAGAAGAGTTTGCTTTTCTTGAATTGCTTGAAGAACGTGCAATTGCGATGTTTGGTAAAATAAAAAATAACGGTAAGACTGTATCAAGTAATGTTGATTTCTATTCCGGTTTTGTATATGAGATGATTGGTCTGCCACAAGAAATTTATACTCCGCTTTTTGCAATGGCTCGTATTGTAGGCTGGTGTGCACATCGTAATGAAGAACTTAACTTTGAAGGTAAGCGCATCATCCGTCCTGCATATAAAAATGTACTGGATGTCGGTAAATATATTCCGCTGAATAAACGATAAAAAAGAACGATAGGGTGGTGAAGTTATAGAATTATAAAGTGATAGGGTTATAGGATGCAAGATTTCAAAATTTTACACTTCAGATCTCATTGAAAATCTGAATGGAAAAATAATGGCACTATGCTTCTTGGTTCTATAATCCTATAACTCTACCACTTTATAACTCTATAACCCTTAAATAGAGAGTTCTCTCAGTACGTTCACCAGTTCTCTTTGAATTGGTTTGTCATTCTTAATGGCCTTACTGAATGGTACATATACAATCTCGTCATGTTCGATACCAATCATTACATTACGTTGATCTTCCATTAATGCATCGATTGCTGCGGCACCCATTCTGCTCGCAATGATACGGTCATGAGCGGTAGGGCTACCACCACGTTGTAAATGACCTAATATAGTGACGCGTACGTCGTATTCCGGATATTCATTTTTTACACGCTCTGCGTAATGCATGGCACCACCAGTCAGTTCACTTTCGGCTACTAATACGATACTGCTATTTTTGGATTTTCGGAAACCGCTTTTGATAAACTCTTCCAATTGGTCTACCTCTGTACTAAATTCTGGAATAATAGCGGCTTCGGCTCCTGAAGCAATAGCACCATTCAGTGCAAGAAAACCTGCATCACGTCCCATTACTTCTACGAAAAAAAGGCGCTCATGTGAAGTCGCTGTATCGCGTATTTTATCGACTGCATCCAGAATTGTATTCAATGCTGTGTCATATCCAATAGTTGTATCTGTACCATACAAGTCGTTATCAATTGTACCGGGTAGTCCGATACAAGGTACATCAAACTCTTGTGCAAAAATACGTGCACCGGTCAATGAACCATCACCACCGATAACAACAAGGGCGTCGATTCCCTCTTTTTTCATATTATCGTATGCGAGCTGACGTCCCTCAGGAGTAGTAAATTCCTTGCAACGTGCTGTTTTTAATATAGTGCCACCCAGTTGAATGATATTACTAACATTCTGACTTTTGAATTCGCTGATTTCTCCTGTTACCAGACCTCTATATCCTCTGTATATACCCTTAACTTGCAGTCCGTTATAGATAGCTGCACGTGTCACTGCACGAATTGCAGCATTCATTCCCGGAGCATCTCCTCCGGAGGTTAAAATACCTACACACTTAACTGTTCCCATTACAATCTTATTTTATATTTGACGCTGCAAAGATAACAAAAAGTGTTAGGAAATAAGTTGCATTTGTGTCAAACTGACGGTGGCATTAATAAATAACGTTAAATGATTTTTTTGTCGAGACGTGCTTTGATTTCTGTATAAATCTGTTCCATCAGCCATTTGGGGGTTGAAGTAGCTCCGCATACTCCAATAGAACTAATTCCATGAAATAGAGAGTCATCTATTTCTTCTGCATTATCTATTAAATGAGAATTAGGGTTGACCTTTAGACATTCACTGAATAACATTTTCCCATTAGAACTTTTTTTACCACTGACAAAAAAGATAAGATCATGTGAAGCAGCAAACGTACGTAGGTTAGGCATGCGATTGGCTACCTGACGACAAATGGTATCATAGTATTCAAATGTAGCAGAAGGAGAAATGTGATCTTTGATGTAGTCAACTATTTCCCAGAATTCATCTAACGATTTGGTGGTTTGCGAATAAAGACGGATACTTTTGCTGAAATCGAGCTCTTTAGCTTCTTCTAATTTTTCTATAACAATTGCTTTTCCGGTAGTTTGACCTACTAATCCTAAAACTTCGGCATGTCCATTTTGACCATAAATAACAATTTGTTTTTCTTCTGCATCTTTCTCCTGATATTCTTGCTTGATGCGTTTTTGCAATCGGAGTACTACCGGACAGGTAGCATCAATAATTTCAATATTATTTTCCCGGGCGATTGTATATGTTTCGGGAGGTTCACCATGAGCACGAAGTAATACTTTGGCATTATGTAGTTGCTTGAACTCTTCATGATTGATAGTAATGAGTCCCATTGTTTTTAACCGTTCTACCTCCTTGCTGTTGTGAACAATATCACCCAGGCAATAGAGGGTAACTCCTTTTGCCAGTTCTTCTTCTGCCTTATGAATAGCGGTTACCACTCCAAAACAGAAACCTGAACCTTCATCTATTTCTACTTTGATCATTCCTGGTTTTACGTTTGCAGATTTTTTCAGATGATTCTATGTATTTGTTTAATACTCTCTGCTCTTAATGAGGTCAGATGATACGTAACTTACCCTTTTGCCTTTTGATTATATTGATTAAATAACCATTCTTTCTGCTGCTGGATAGTCAATTCTGTATTATCCAGCAATAGCGCATCATCTGCCTTTCGTAATGGACTCACTTCGCGATGCTGGTCAATATAATCGCGTTGTTTTACATTTTCTAATATTTCATCAAAGTTGGCTTCTTGTCCTTTCGCTTTTAGCTCATCGTAACGCCTTTGAGCACGAATTTCAGGAGTTGCTGTAACAAATATTTTCAACTCGGCATTAGGGAATACTGTAGTACCGATGTCACGTCCATCCATAACAATTCCTTTTTCATTGCCCATGGCCTGTTGCTGTTGGACCATAGCAGAACGTACGAAGTCAAGTGTGCTAATAGGACTCACCTTAGAAGAAACCTCCATTGTGCGAATTTTGTTCTCTACATTCACACCATTTAAGTAAGTATTTGGGCGGCCGGTTTCCGGATCAATCTGGAAAGAAATGTGGATGTCGTTCATTCGTTTTTTAAGCTCTTCGGTGTTAATCGTATCTCCTTTAAAGATACCGTTTTCTATACTATAAAGAGTGACTGCACGGTACATAGCTCCACTGTCTATATAAATATACCCTATTTCACGAGCCAGGTCTTTGGCCATTGTGCTTTTACCACAAGAGGAAAAGCCATCGATTGCTATGGTGATTTTTTTCATTTTATTTGTAATTGTACTATAATGTCATTGAGAGATTGAATAATAAAGAAGAAGAGCTGAGGTGATATTTTGCATAGGCAGCTCCTAATTTGAAGCGTTTGATTTGTATGCCGGCTCCGGCTGTGAGACCTGCCCAATGACTGGAGTCAGCTATTTTCATCTCGTTTTTTCTACGGAAATTGTATCCTAATGAAATATAGAAATTATCTGTTGGCAGAAAGTCTATACCTAACACGGTGTGATCAAAGAAGTTGGAATTTTTCCAATCCGTCAGATTGTATAAAGTTGCTGATACTCGGAAAGGTGCATGTGACAATCGCTTTGTGATACCTACTTGCACATCTACCGGAAGCTTTTCATGTTTATCTTCAAAAGCTACAATTTGTCCTCCTAAGTTACGGGCAACAAGAGAAAAAGAAAAGTCGCTGTTCTGATGATAATAATTCAATCCCAAATCCACTCCAATAGCAAATGAAGAAAATTTCTCGTAATTAGAATAGATGAGATTTGCTTTTACTCCACCACTCCAATAGTCACTCAAGTCATAAGAGTAGATTCCTGAAAATGCCATATCTTTAGCCGAAAAGGTTCCTGTTATTACATTTTCACTGGTTGTTTCTTTCATTGTTCCATAATTCACGAACTGAGCTGTAACTGCCCATGTTGAGCGTTCTCCGGCAACACGTGAGAAAGCTGCACTGGCGGCGTTGACTCCGGCTATATATAACATATAGTTCAGGTTAAGTGTTTTATCCGCTACGCATGACAACAAAGCAGGATTATGGACCGCCATTGTAAGGTCATCCTCTATAATTGATATATTTTCCCCTCCTAATGCTGCTGCATGAGAAGAAAAAGGGATCTTGAGGAATTGGAACACGCTATTATCTTCCTGAGCCTGTATCCGGACCCAAAAAAGGAGTAATACTACTATGAATATATTCTTTTTTAACATTTTGGCAGAAAAAACTGTTCAAATATACTTTATTTCTCAAATATCTGCGTTATATTTGTGGCAGAAAAACACGTGATACTCAAAAGCACTGAGAAACACATCTGATTAAAAGAACGTATTATTAATATTTATATTATAATTTATGGAAGTTAAAAAATCACCTAAAGCAGACCTGGAAGGCAAAAAGTCTACATGGTTGCTTATCGGATACGTGGTTGTATTAGCTTTTATGTTCGTGGCGTTCGAATGGACCGAGCGAGACATAAAGATTGATACAAGTCAGGCTTTATCCGATCTAGTGTTTGAAGAGGAAATGGTTCCTATTACGGAACAAGAACAGAAAATTGAGGTTCCACCTCCACCTGAAGTACCTGCGGCAGCTGAAATCTTGGATATTGTAGATGATGATGCTGATGTAGAAGAAACAATTATAGCATCAAGTGAGGAAACCGGTCAGAAAGTTGAAGTGAAATATGTGCCTGTACAGGTTGTTGAAGAAGAACCGGAAGAACAGGAAATCTTCGATGTTGTAGAAAAAATGCCGGAATTCCCGGGCGGAAATGCTGCCTTGATGTCATATTTGGCTAAGAATATCAAATATCCTACAATTGCTCAGGAAAATGGTACACAAGGTCGTGTTATCGTACAGTTTGTTGTAAATAAAGATGGTAGTATCGTAGATGCAAAGGTCGCACGTAGTGTTGACCCATATCTGGATAAAGAAGCTCTTCGTGTGATTAATTCCATGCCTAAATGGAATCCTGGTATGCAGAGAAACAAACCTGTACGTGTGAAGTATACGGTACCTGTAATGTTTAGATTGCAATAATATTATGTAATATACAGAAAAAGGCTGCCATAAAAGCAGCCTTTTTCATTAGTAATTATTTCTCGTCTTTTTAATTCAAATGACTATGTTTACTGCGCCTCAATTGCTTGATAAAATAAATACCCATGTTTCTGAATTACAGTTTACCCGTTCTCCTAAAGGATTATATGATCCGGTAGAATACGTCTTGTCTTTGGGCGGAAAACGCATTCGTCCTGTATTGATGTTGATGGCTTATAACTTATATAAGGAAAATGTGGAGCAGGTTTATGATCCGGCCATAGGTATTGAAATTTATCATAACTATACCCTTCTTCATGATGATCTCATGGACAGGGCAGATGTGCGTAGAGGTAAACCTACCGTACACAAAGTGTGGGATGATAATACTGCCATATTGTCGGGGGATGCAATGTTGGTACTTGCTTATCAATATATGGCAGCCTGTCCAACGGAATATTTAAAGGAGGTGATGGATATTTTTAGCCTTACTGCTCTTGAAATTTGTGAAGGGCAGCAGATGGATATGGAGTTTGAGCAACGTAGCGATGTTAAAGAAGAGGAATATATTGAAATGATCCGGTTGAAAACAGCAGTGTTGTTGGCTGCCAGTCTGAAAATAGGTGCAATATTGGGCGGAGCATCCAGAGAAGATTCCGAACGTCTTTATGATTTTGGTGTTCAGCTAGGTGTTGCTTTTCAATTGCAGGATGATTTGTTGGATGTGTATGGTGATCCGGTTGTCTTTGGTAAGAAAATAGGGGGAGATATCCTCTGCAATAAGAAAACTTATATGTTGATTAAAGCTTTGGAGCATGCTGATAAGGATTGTTTTGCCGAACTGAATACCTGGATTACTGCTGAAGATTTTGTTCCGGAACAAAAGATCGCTGCTGTAACCGGGATTTATGATAAGATTGGCATAAAGGGTATCTGTAAAAATAAAATGCGTGAATATTATACCCGTGCTATGGAAAGTTTAGCAGTAGTAACAGTGGCTGAAGAAAGAAAAAAAGAATTAAAAAATTTGATGGAACATTTGATGTACAGAGAAATGTAATTAACAGTGTTGTCCGATGCCTTACAGACGTTTACCAAATACAGACCAGGCCAGAATACGAGCGCTGAAATCGGCGGTCGGAAAGGGTGATGTGTATAATGTAAGTGAACTGGCAATATCTTTGAATACTTTATCTGAAGCAAGGAATTTTCTTTCAAAATTTGAGGTTGCTCATAACTATTATATTCAATGTTATAATAACCAGGTGAAGGAAAGTCCAAAGCATCAATCAAATGTAAAGACAGCCCGTTTGTATATTTCTCATTTTATCCAGGTATTGAATTTGTCTGTACTTCGTTCTGAAGTGAAACCTATCCACAAAAAAATATATTGTTTACCGGTTGATAATTATAATGTTCCCGATTTAACATCTGAGGTTGCAATGGTTGAATGGGGAAAACGAATTATTGAAGGTGAGAGAAAAAGAACGTCACAGGGAGGAGTGCCTATTTATAATCCTACTATTGCTAAGGTGAAGGTTCATTATGATATATTTGTTGATAGTTATGAAAGGCAGAAAGCACTACAAGTGTTGACTAACCGTAGTTTAGAAGGATTGGCTGCTATGCGTACCCGTGCTGATGAACTGATATTGGATATTTGGAATCAAGTAGAAGAAAAGTTCCGGAATATATCTCCTAATGAACTCCGTTTAGACAGATGCCGTGACTATGGAGTTATTTATTATTACCGGACAGGTGAAAAACAACCTGAATAGATTAGTTTAATTATGCTTGTTGATTCTCATTCACATCTTTTTTTGGAAGAGTTCTCCGACGATCTTCCACAAGTAATGCAGCGTGCTCACGATGCAGGTGTAACTCATATTTTTATGCCGAATATAGACAGTACAACAATTGGACCATTACTTTCGGTATGTAATACTTATAAAGGATTTTGTTTTCCGATGATGGGATTACATCCTACTTCTGTTAATGAGTCTTATGAAAAAGAATTGGATATTGTTGCACGTCAGTTAGCTCCTTTTAATGAGTATGTGGCTATTGGTGAAATTGGCTTGGACCTTTATTGGGATAAAACTTTTTTGAAAGAGCAACTTATTGTCTTTGAAAAACAGATAGAATGGGCTTTAGAGTATCATTTGCCTATTGTGGTTCATTGTAGAGAAGCTTTCGATTATATATATAAGGTATTGGAGCCCTATAAAAAAAGTGGGTTAAAAGGGATTTTTCATAGTTTTACCGGTACTTCTGAAGAGGCTGCCAGGTTACTGGAATTTCCGGATTTTATGCTGGGAATAAATGGGGTCGTGACATTTAAGAAATCTCACTTGGCAGATGTTTTGAAAGGTATTCCGTTGACACGTATTGTTTTAGAGACTGATTCACCTTACCTGACTCCCGCTCCGAATCGTGGAAAGAGGAATGAAAGTGCCTATATAAAAGATACTTTGATAAAAGTTGCAGAGGCTTATGAAAAGATGCCTGAACGGGTTGCTGAAGCCACATCTGAAAACGCTTTAAAAGTGTTTGGAATGCTCAAATAAGCTTCTAAAGGTTTTAAAATATATTAATTTGGAGTATTTCTTTGAGATAAAAGAGCTAGAATGCTTTAGAAGAAGAAAAAAAAGGATACATTTGTAGCTGAAAAGGCTCAAACCGGTTTAGGGAGAGATGCTCGAGTGGTTGAAGAGGCACGCCTGGAAAGCGTGTATACGCCAAAAGTGTATCGCGGGTTCGAATCCCGCTCTCTCCGCTGAATCTGAAATTTAGTCAAAACTTCTCGTTCTTTAGCCAAAAGTTCTTTTCATAGGTCAAAGTGTCTGGTATTTCTAGTACTCTTCTCTTGTATATCATTCTCTTTTCTGTATATTTGCGCCCGATATTTTTTTGAGATATCACATTTTTGTAATTCTGAAAATAGACTTGATGGATAAAATAAATGCGGTAATTACTGGGGTCGGGGGATATGTGCCCGATTATGTGCTGACTAATGATGAAATTTCTAAAATGGTGGATACCACCGACGAATGGATCATGGGGCGTATCGGCATAAAAGAACGACATATCTTGAATGAAGAGGGGCTTGGAACTTCGTATATGGCCCGTAAGGCCGCCAAGCAGTTGATGCAACGCACAAAGAGTCGTCCCGATGATATCGATCTGGTCATTGTCGCCACTACTACTTCGGACTATCGTTTTCCTTCAACGGCATCTATCTTGTGCGAAAGGCTGGGGCTGAAGAATGCTTTCGCTTTCGATATGCAGGCGGTTTGCAGCGGTTTCCTGTATGCGATGGAAACGGGAGCGAATTTTATCCGTTCGGGGAAATATAAAAAGATTATTATTGTAGGTGCTGATAAGATGTCATCCGTAATCGATTATACGGACCGTGCCACTTGCCCTATCTTTGGCGACGGTGCGGCCGCTTTTATGCTGGAACCGACTACGGAAGAGGTCGGCATCATGGATTCGGTGTTGAGAACGGATGGTAAAGGGCTGCCTTTTCTGCATATAAAAGCGGGAGGTTCCGTATGTCCTCCTTCCTATTATTCATTGGATCATCATCTGCATTATATTTATCAGGAAGGCCGCACGGTGTTCAAGTATGCCGTAGCGAATATGTCGGATTCCTGTGAAGCTATTATCGCCAGAAACCACTTGACTAAGGAGGATATTGATTGGGTGATTCCCCACCAGGCTAACCAGCGTATCATTACCGCTGTGGCGCAACGGTTGGAAGTACCGTCCGAGAAAGTGATGGTCAACATCGAACGTTATGGCAACACCAGTGCCGGCACGCTTCCGCTCTGCATCTGGGATTTTGAGAAAAAACTGAAGAAAGGCGATAATCTGATATTTACCGCATTCGGTGCGGGATTTGCCTGGGGAGCGGTTTATGTGAAGTGGGGATATGACCCCAAAGAAGATGCGTGACATATCGGATACCCGATACGTCACATCCTCTTTTGAAGGGCGGGGGAGACTTATTCCAGTTCCTCGATAATCTTCTTTACATCCACCGGTTGCAGTCGTCCGTACACCTTTTCGCCGATCATCACTACCGGAGCCAGTCCGCAGGCGCCTACGCAGCGCAGGCAATCCAGCGAATACTTTCCGTCGGGGGTGGTTTCTCCGACTTCGATGCCGAGTACCCGCTTGAACTCTTCCAGCAACTTCTCCGAACCACGTACGTAGCACGCCGTGCCCATGCAGACGGAAATCGGATGCTTTCCTTTGGGAGTCATTGTAAAGAAGGTGTAGAATGTCACAACTCCGTAGACTTTCGACACGGGGATTCTGAGTTTGGAGGCTATGATCCGTTGCATCTCTTCGGGCAGATAGCCGTGCAGATGTTGCGCTTCATGCAAAATATTGATTAATTCGCCCGCATTGTTCCCGTGTTTGTCGCAAATCGTCTTGACTTGTTCCACCACATCGCAGGCTAGCTTGATATCTGACATAATAGTACTTGTTTAAAGTTAATCAATCGATTTGTTGAAATAATGCGTGTGCAAGAGCATTTCCGATTTCTCACCCAGCGGTTTGCCGAGATATTCTTCATACAGTTTCTGAATATATGGGTTGTCGTGAGATTTGCGCAAAGGTTTGTTGGCATCTTCCCGGTAAAGGGCGTTGGCACGGGCGTAGAGAACGTCCGAGTTGCCGTGATGCAACGGTTGCCCGCCACCTCCGATGCAGCCGCCGGGGCATGCCATGATTTCGATGACATGATATTCATTATGTCCGTTTCGTATATCTTCCAGTAAGTGCCTTGCGTTGCCTAGTCCGTGTGCGATGCCTACTTTCAGTTCAAATCCGTTCAGGTCGATGGTGGCGCGCCGGACTCCGCTCAGTCCGCGTACCTGTTCAAAGTTGACATTCTTCAGCGGCTGTCCGGTGTAGATTTCATAAACGGAGCGCAGGGCGGCTTCCATGACACCACCCGTCGTACCGAAGATGACACCGGCACCGGTTGATTCTCCCATAGGGTTGTCGAACGGGCTGTCCAGCACGAGGGTAAAGCCGATGTTGGCTCGCTTTATCAGGCGTGCCAGTTCGCGGGTGGAGATGGAGTAATCGACGTCGGGGACACCGTTTACTTTGAACTCGTCGCGGTCACATTCATATTTCTTGGCCAGACAGGGCATGATGGAGACGACTACCAGCTTTTCGCGGGGGATTCCCATTTTCTCTGCCCAGTAAGACTTGGCGATGGAGCCGAACATCTGTTGCGGAGAACGGGCGGTAGAAGGGATATCCAGCATATCCGGGAAGTGGTGCTCGAAGAAGTTTACCCAAGCCGGGCAGCAGGAAGTCAGGATCGGAAGCCGGACGGATTTATCTCCGTCCAGATAGCGTGTCAGTCGGTTCAGGATTTCGGAACCTTCTTCCATGATGGTGAGGTCGGCGGCAAAGTCGGTATCGAATACATAGTCGAAACCCAGTTCGCGGAGGGCGTAAACCATTTTTCCGGTTACCAGTGTGCCGGGAGGCAAGCCGAATTCTTCTCCCAGGGCGGCACGTACGGCGGGGGCAGTCTGGACAATTACGATTTTATCGGGGTCGGCCAAATCGTCCAGAAGGCGGTTGGTGTAATCCCGTTCGGTCAGTGCGCCTACCGGACATACGGCTACGCATTGACCGCAGTAGGTACATTCGCTGTCCTTCATCATTCTGTCGAAAGCAGGGGCTATCGTTGTGTTGAATCCGCGGCGGATGGCTCCCAGTGCGCCGACTGTCTGTACATCGTTGCAGACGCTTTCGCATCGGCGGCAGAAGATACACTTGTCCATGTTGCGCACAATGGAGGAGGTCACTTCCCGTTTGCGGGGAGAAAGTTCGCCGCCGTTGAACGGCATTTCACGGATGTTGAAACGCAGTGCCAGTGTCTGGAGTTCACAGTTGCCGCATTTGGGACAGGTGAGACAGTCGTTGGGATGATCGGAAAGGATCAGTTCGGCTACCACTTTCCGGGCGCTCATCACGCGTAGGGTACTGGTTTTCACTACCATCCCTTCCGTGCAACGGGTAGCGCAGGCGGGAGCCAGATTGCGGCGTCCTGCCACTTCGACTACACAGATGCGGCAGGAAGCGGGATTGTTCTTGATACAGGTTCCTTTCAGGTCGATGTGACACAGCGTAGGTATGTTGATGCCGATTTTGCAGGCGGCTTCGAGGATCGTGCTTCCTTCGGGTACGGTGATAAAGTGACCGTCTATCTGGAGGGTAATTTGTTTTTCTTCCATAGCAGTAGATTTTAGCAGACAAGAATAGCTTTGAATTTACAGCGTGCCATACACATGCCGCACTTGATACATTTCTCGGGGTTGATGACATGAGGTTTGCGTACCAAGCCGCTGATGGCATCCGCCGGACAATTCTTGGCACATAGGTGGCAACCGATACAAAGTTCCGGATTAATGGTATAGGTCAGCAGGGACTTGCATTGTTTGGCGCGGCAGGTCTTGTCTCTGACATGTTCCAGATATTCGTCACGGAAGTTGTCGAGGGTAGACAGTACCGGATTCGGGGACGTTTGTCCCAGTCCGCAGAGTGCCGTGTCCTTTATCACCCGTCCGAGGGTGGCAAGCGTGTCCAGGTCTTTTTCCGTGCCCCGTCCTTCCGTTATCTTGTTCAGCAGTTCCAGCAGGCGTTTGTTGCCGATACGGCATGGGGTACATTTACCGCAGGATTCTTCGACGGTAAAGTCGAGATAGAAATGGGCGACGGATACCATACAGTCATCTTCATCCATCACGATCATGCCTCCCGATCCCATCATGGAACCGGCTGCCAGCAGGTTGTCGAAGTCAATGGGAGTATCCAGATGTTTCTCCGTCAGACAGCCTCCTGACGGACCGCCTGTCTGTACGGCTTTGAATTTCTTTCCTCCCTTGATGCCTCCGCCGATTTCGTAGATTACTTCCCGCAGGGTAGTTCCCATCGGTACTTCGATCAGTCCGACATTGTTGATCTTTCCGGCAAGAGCGAAGACTTTGGTTCCTTTGGAGCGTTCCGTTCCGATGGAGGCGAACCATTCGGCGCCTTTGGTCAGGATAATGGGAATATTGGCGAGGGTTTCCACATTGTTCACATTGGTCGGTTTGCCCAGATAACCGGATTCGGCGGGGAAAGGAGGTTTCAGGGTCGGCTCTCCCCGTTTTCCTTCCATCGAGTGGATGAGGGCGGTTTCCTCGCCGCAGACGAACGCGCCTGCTCCGTAACGGATCTCTATGTCGAAGCTGAAATCTGTCCCCAAGATGTGGTCTCCCAGTAATCCGTATGCACGGGCTTGCTCAATCGCTTTTTTGAGGCGGTTGATGGCCAGCGGATATTCGGCGCGGATGTAGACCAGTCCTTTGGAGGAACCGATGGAGTAACCGCAGATGCACATCGCTTCTACAATAGAGTGCGGATCGCCTTCCATAATGGAGCGGTCCATGAAGGCGCCGGGGTCGCCTTCATCGGCGTTGCAGACAACGTACTTTACGTCCGATACCTGCTTACTGGCAAATTCCCATTTCAAGCCGGTGGGGAAACCGCCCCCACCGCGTCCCCGCAGGCCGGAGCGTTTGATGACGTCGATGACGTCGGCAGGCTGTTTGTTGAGAAGGCAGTCGGCCAGTGCGAAGTATCCTTCACGGGCGATGTATTCTTCTATATTTTCGGAGTCGATGAATCCGCAGTTGCGCAAGGCGATGCGGAGTTGTTTCCGGTAGAAGTCCATGTGTTTGGAGTCACTGACAGTTTGTTCGGTCTTCGGGTCTATGTAGAGTAGCCGTTCGATTCTTCGTCCTCCGATGATGTGTTCGCTGATGATTTCCTCCGCATCTTCGGGAGTGACTTGGGTATAGAACGTATTGTCAGGAATGATCTTTACGATGGGGCCCTTTTCGCAGAAGCCGAAGCAGCCTACTGTGATGACGTCTACTTTGTCGGTTATCCCGTTTCTTTCAATGGCTTTTTGAAGATTTTCAGTGATGCCCTGACTGGAAGAGGCTTTACAACCGGTACCTCCGCAAATAAGAATCTGGAGGTGTGCTGTTCCGGACGCCAGCCCGCAACATTTTTCGGAAACCTTTTCATTACTTTCTTCGCGCAATGAAAGATGGTGCTCCGCTCTCTTCCTGATTATTTGCAAATCATGGATAGATAGTATTTTCATAAGTATCAGAATTGTTAGATTTCTGCAAATATAATTCTTTGTTCGGAATTAACGCTTTGTTTAGAGAAAATAAATATTCTTCTTTGGTGCCGGCTTGCAGAAGTATGGTATGAAATCTTTATTTTTAACACTTTTAATAGAC
>NZ_CATJGZ010000054.1:0-206247 GCF_949740115.1 Bacteroides sp. 41_26 | reverse complement strand
TGAATTTTCTTCCCGTCGATGTCAAAGATACCTCCTCAGCGCATCAGTGCGCTCTTTCACGTCTTTAAGTTGTTCAATAGTAATCATTTGATTTACAATTTATTCCCTATGGTCATGACCATTATCTAATCTTTATCGCATAGGTACGTTAACGATTTACAATTTACGATTGAAATTACTTTATTCAATCATTTTATCTGTCTCAAGGGGACAAAGATACGCAAAAATCCGCTACCTTTGCTTTTGTAACTAAATTGTTATCATTGATATGAATAAACTACTAAAACTATCCTGCCTGTCGCTATTTCTCTTAATAGTGACAAGTGTGAGTGGAGCTACGTCCAAAGACTACCGCTATGAGACAGTGCCCAACGATCCGTTGAAAGCACGCATTTACACACTGGACAACGGGTTGAAGGTCTACATGACCGTGAACAAAGAAGAACCACGTATACAAACTTTTATTGCCGTACGTGTAGGTGGAAAGAACGATCCCGCAGAAACCACCGGACTGGCTCACTACTTCGAACACCTGATGTTTAAGGGTTCGCAAAAGTTCGGTACACAAAATTATGCTGCCGAAAAACCTTTGCTCGACCAGATTGAGCAACAGTTCGAGATATATCGTAAAACAACTGATGAAGCAGAACGTACAGCCATCTATCATAAAATAGACAGCCTGTCATACGAAGCTTCCAAATTTGCCATACCTAATGAATACGACAAACTAATGGCTGCCATCGGAGCTAAAGGAACCAATGCCTACACCGGATTCGACATGACTGTCTATGTAGAAAATATCCCTGCCAACCAGATAGACAACTGGGCTAAAATACAGGCTGACCGTTTTGAAAACTGCGTCATTCGAGGCTTCCACACAGAGTTGGAAACAGTGTACGAAGAAAAAAACATGTCACTGACCAAAGATCCGCGTAAGGTATACGAAACAGTATTGTCTGCCCTCTTCCCACACCATCCTTATGGTACACAGACTGTGTTAGGTACACAGGAAGATCTGAAGAATCCTTCTATCACCAACATCAAAAACTACCACAAACAATGGTATGTACCCAACAATATGGCTATTTGCCTATCCGGTGATTTTGATCCGGACCAGATGATTACTACGATTGATAAGTACTTCGGACATTTAAGGCCTAATAATAACTTACCAAAACTTAATTTGCCGAAAGAATCATCCATCACTGCCCCTATCGTCCGTGAAGTATTGGGTCCGGACGCCGAGAGCCTGACACTGGCATGGAGATTCCCGGGAGCTGCCAGTAAGGAATACGAAATCCTACAGGTCGTTTCACAAATCCTGTACAACGGTAAAGCCGGTCTTATAGACCTTGATCTCAACCAGCAACAGAAAGTGTTACAGGCCTATGGCTACCCACTGGACATGGCAGATTACTCGGCTTTAATGCTGCAAGGCCGTCCCAAACAAGGACAGACATTGGATGATGTAAAGAACCTGTTGCTTGAAGAAATCAAAAAGCTACGTGCAGGAGATTTTGACGAAAAAATGCTGCAAGCCAATATCAATAACTTCAAACTCTACCAGGTTCAACAACTGGAAAGTAACAGGGGACGTGCAGACATGTTCGTAAACTCATTCATTAACGGCACCAACTGGGCAGATGAAGTAACCGCCATCGACCGTCTTGCCAAACTCACCAAAGAGGACATCGTAACTTTCGTCAATAAATATCTGACCGATCAGAACTATGCCGTTATTTATAAAAAGCAAGGACAAAATCCGAATGAGAAGAAAATGGCAAAACCAACCATCACTCCGATTGTGATGAACCGTGACGTTGCCAGTGACTTCCTGAAGGAGATACAAAACAGTAATGTAAAGCCCATCGAGCCTGTATTCCTTGATTTTAAGAAAGACCTCAGCCAACTGAAAGCTAAATCGGGCATTCCTGTACTATACAAACAGAACACAAGTAATGACCTGTTCCAGTTGATTTATGTATTCGACATGGGCAATAATAATGATAAAGCCCTCGGTACCGCTTTCGATTACATTGACTATCTGGGAACCTCCGATATGACACCGGAGCAAGTAAAAAGCGAATTCTATCGCCTGGCATGTAACTTCCGCGTATCTCCGGGCAACGAACGTACCTATGTTGTACTGTCGGGATTGAATGAGAATATGCCTGAAGCAATGAAATTGTTTGAGAAACTGATGGCGGATGCACAAGTAAATAAAGAAGCTTATACCAATATGGTAGCCGACATTCTGAAATCACGCAAAGATGCCAAACTGAACCAGATGCAGAACTTCCGTAGACTGATGAACTACGGTATGTATGGTCCTAAATCTCCTGCTACCAATATACTGACAGAAACCGAACTTCAAACCATGGATCCTCAGGAACTCACAGACCGTATTCATAATCAGAACAGTTACAAACACCGCATTATGTACTATGGTCCAACAAGTGAAAAGGAACTGTTGGCTATTATCAACAAAAACCACCAGGCTCCCAAAAAGTTAAAAGAGATCCCTGTTGGTAATGAATTCCCACGTCTGGAAACTCCGGTAACCAAAGTGCTTATCTCCCCTTATGAGGCAAAACAGATTTATATGACCCAGCTCTCTAATCGTGGTGAAAAATTTGATCCTATGATTGAACCCTCACGCCAAATGTACAATGAATACTTTGGGGGTGGTATGAACTCGATCGTATTCCAGGAAATGCGTGAGAGCCGCGGACTTGCATACTCCGCATGGGCCGGACTCAACCGTCCGTCTTATTCGAAGTATCCATATCTGCTCCAGACTCAGATAGCCACACAGAATGATAAAATGATTGATGCTATCAAGGTTTTCAACGATATTATCGATAACATGCCGGAGTCTGAAGCTGCTTTCCAGCTTGCCAAAGAAGCACTTATCGCCCGTCTGCGTACAGAACGTATCACTAAGAGTGACATCATATGGTCATACATTAATGCACAAGATCTGGGACAAAATGTAGACAGCCGTATTAAGCTGTATAATGATGCACAAAGCATGACACTGAAAGATGTTATCAACTTTCAGAATAAATGGGTGAAAGGACGCACCTATACATACTGTATCCTCGGTGACAAAAAAGAGTTGGATATGGAAAAACTAAAAGAAGTGGGACCAGTTCAGGAACTTACACAAGAAGAGATTTTTGGATATTAAAGAATAGATCTAAAAAATAAAGATGCACCCCACAAGTTAGAAAATAAACTTTAGGGGTGCATTTTTTATATTGAGGCACACATTAATATATGGTTCTTATCTCATTTTCCTGTACATCAATTTCCTTCGTTTCATTGAGTAAATTACCAGTTACAATAACTGTTTCACCGTTATTATGGTGTACATTCAGCTTTTTACCCCGAATACATAAACCATCTACCCCGGATGTAGTATTGAACAAATTCACAACATGGGGTTCTCCTTTTTGATAAAAATAATTATTTTTCAATAAAACAAAATCAATAATAGAAGCCATTCCGAATATAGAAGGCCTCACTCCACTGGGTTTACCGTTCCGATAAGTTTCAGCAAAAACCGAATTGGTCAACACGATATCCCGAATATTTGCTTCTAACAAATTCCGGGCAAGAGTAACCTTATTTTTTTCTATCAATCCATATACCGTATAATTCATATCCGGATATTTTGCCGCATCAAATCCGGCAAATGGCAGTTCAGTATCATAGTATTTATAGAAAAGTCCTAACATACTCTCATAATAATCATCCGAAAGCTCATCCAGATACAATCCGGTAGTAATCTGAACCGGAAAGGTATCTCTCCCTTTAAACTGATTAAGATGTTGGACTGGTAGTGTCTGAGGACTATCCCAAAACCAATTCAGACATTGTGAGAACAGACTCTGATATTTATTTTTCCAATCGCCGGCATCTACTTTCTTACCAAGTACATCGGCAATTTGAGCCATACATTTGATATCTATAAGTCCTGCAACGACAAACTCTATATCCTTTTCATTTTCAGGTGTCATACCCAAATAAATCCAACGAGGATTCTTTATCCTCCAGTCCAAATAACGGGATAGAGCCGGATAAACTTCTTCCAACGATCTGACATCTCCCGTCAACTGATATAAGATCCAGGCTGTTTCTGCCTTCTTGGAAGGAAGACTTTCACCACCTAACATACCTTCATCATCAACCAATGAAAGCATACCTTTCAATGCACTCCAGGAAATAGAGGGATTAATATACCCATATAACTGCATCCCGACAAAAGATTCCCATGCAGCTGAGAAAGGAGAACTCTTATGACCATGATCCCATAAAGAAGGCTTTCCTGCTACAAGTTGATAATAAGGATAAACTGCCGGATCGGGACACAATACAGACTGTGCCAAAAACACCCATGCTTTATAATAGGTAGCTTTTACTTGTTCCGGAGTAACTCCTTTTGCATCAATGGAACGTAATGAGAAATCCACTGGCTGAGGTACCCGCGAAAGATATGTATCCCAGTACTTTTCCTGTTTTTTATAAGCATCTAACGCCTTCTCCTTTTTCAATGGAGCCAATACACGGGTAAGCATTTTCCCGGAAGATTCCTCCGGTAAAGCAAAAGAAATACTCCAAACCATATCGGGAACTGTAGTCATTTCTATTGCCCACCATTTGGCTTTAGTAGCATCCTTCACCCTATTTTTCTTAGCTTTCAAATCATCATAACTTCCATAATAGGTAATTCCTTTAAACAGCCCATTAGAAGCTATAGCATATTTAAAATCAGGATGTTCTATAGTTAAATAAGAATTATGATAATCAACCTTACCCGGAATACTTCCTGCAAGAACAATACGGATGTTTGAACGAAAACGAACGCTCCTCACAAGCGTGTTTTCGTCATAGAAAAAGTCAGTCCCTTCCACATATACATTTTGCGGATAAGTAGCACTAAATGGTAATGCATGAGGCATCCACTGTGTCTGGTACGTCAATGCTTCGCTGTATCCTTCGCCAGTATCGGTCAATAATAGCAACAGTTTTTTTACTTCTCTTCCAAAACGATTTCCTTTATCATTATTGTTTGTACTCAAATAAGCAACGTTTAAAGGTAAAGAAGAAGCATTACTATAAACGACAGGAGTAATTTCATCCGGATTTTTATCAAAATCATAAGGGTTAATTACAATTCTCGAACCTTCAATACTCAGATCGCGACGTTGAAGCCCCCCTTCTTCCATCAGGTCTGTACTTTTAGGAGGTTGTGCTCCTACAACCAAAAACGGAAAAAACAGAGCTATTATTAAACTAAAATTCTTTTTCATATTTTATACGACAACTACATTACACATAGTTTTATCACAAATCGATTCTTTTTCCTTCTTCTCCATGCGAGTAAGCAAATTTCGGGCTACAAAGTAGGATACCCCTTGTAAAATAGTAACTAAAGGCAAAGTTATTTTCAAAGCAGCATCTTCCGAAATGAATTTAGCAATAAGTATAAACAACCCGCATCCGATGAGACGTCCGGCATAAAGTCCCCATTCATGATTGCAAATATAGGTATATTCATTTCTCTTTTCAATACCCGAAACAAAGTCAATTACCCGCAATTGAATAGGGAAATAAGCTATATCAAACATTGGACGGGCCACTACCAGGCATAGTAAGAATATCACTACAGAAAGCGTATTGAACAAAAGCGAATTAGTTACCGCTCCGATGATAAACAAAGCTAATGAAATAAAAAGAATATGCAAACGTTGTTCCGGCTTTGCATTCCGCCCGATAATATACATCAAAAAAGCTGTAACTAACGCGCAAACACTTTGAATTGGACCAAGTGCACCTTCTTCACCAATAAACTTGAATATCAATATAGAAGGAGCTGTTACAATAAATCCCTGAACTAATCCTTTCAATACAGCCATCAACAGCATTCTATTCCATAAATTGTCAAATTTGAAATAGAGAAATCTCGGACTATCCGGTTTTTCATATTTCCCTTTTGTAAGAATCAACACCGAAGCAATAATGGTCAATCCAATAATAAAATAAGATATGACCTGATAGGCAAATGAGCGAACATTGCTTAGCCCGACATACTTATGCGTGATATACACAATAATAGTACTAATGATAATGGGCATAACTACCCCCGCAAAAGTATTGAAAAAAGCTTCTGTTCCATAATAATAGTTCCGGTTCCCGTCAGTAGTGCTAACCAACACCAAATAATCTCTGTTAGCCCAGAAGAAGCCGAAAGACAACCCCATGATAAGTCCTGCTATACCAATGCCCCCTGTTGTCAGTTCAGGCAAAGAAGTCATATACAACATCGATATACCACCCAGTAACATACCAAAAGAATATAACCAGCCCGGGGCTATCTTTCGGAGTAAAAACCCATTGAAAATAAAAGTGATAGGAACACCTGTATAAACCATTAACTGATACAAAACAACTCTTGCCATATCAGCAGACTGCCCCATGATATATGCTGCCTGAAATATTTCTATAACCGGTAGCACAAATGCATAAATAGCCGCCGTAGCCAACAGAACTTTTGTATTCAATGGTTGTGATTTGAATAAATTAATATCCTTCATACAATCTTTCTTAAGTATTTAACAATAAGCAAGAGGAAAACTAAGGTACCGTAATTTCCGCCACTTCTGTATAATTATACGCATTACTCGGATTTTTCGTTTGAACTCCAACCCTCATATAATATTTTTTCCCGGATTCAAGTTCTACTCTAACAGTCTGTTCTACTCCCAGATCAGATTCATTTAACTTGATTCGCTTACTCAAATCATTAATAAATCCCCCCGTATTCATACCCCCGACATATTTTGTCTTATCTGAGATGAACAGACGAGTAGTAGAAAGTGCATAAAAGTTCTCATCTGTACTACCTTCCGGACGAGTTGCTTTAAATTTCACAACAAGCTCCATACCTTCCAAAGCATATTCCCAATCAATATGTATAAAAGGTATTACTTCAAAAGTAAAATTAGGATAATCACCTTTCTCCAACGAGAATTGCTGAGGCTCAGGAGTGACAAAAGCTCCCTGAACGGGTTGAACCTCATAAAGAGAACCTGCATACCCGAAGGCATACTCCCAATTGAAAGAGCCATCTATTTTTCCCCAGAAGTACTCCGGCTGGATATTGTCCTGATACTCCCAGCTTAATTCTGTCCACTTGATTTTGAAACCATTCGGTTGTTCAGTCTGAATACCCTTACCTGTTGTTTTATCAATAACAACGCCTCTAAACTTAGCATTCGGTCCGTCATAGTTATCCACATCACATGACGTAAACAACACACACAATAACACAGTATATATACTATAAAATGATATTCTTTTCATAATCGGTCTTTTTTATTTTTATAATTAAATTCATTAGTAACCATAATTCTGGACCAACTTGGGATTCTTCTTTATTTCATCTGCCGAAATAGAATTATAATAGTATTTTTTTAAGAATAGCAAATCATTGGTTCCGACAAAATCAACTTTATATTTCCACTTATTAGTACGGGTATCAAGCATTGGGAAAAGTCCACGGGGACGGAATAATTCCCCCATCACCTGATCAAAAATCCGCCAACGGCGATAGTTCCAAAAAATTTTATTCTCAAAAACAAACTCACAGATATATTGTCTGCGCACCTCTCCGATGGTTATAGCTGAAACGGGTAACTCCTGTAAACCAGCACGGGTACGTATATCATTAATCAAAGGTTGAGCAATCTCCGGATGTCCCAGTTCTACCTGGGCCTCAGCAGCTATCAACAGAATTTCTGCATATCTGATAACGGTCCATGGTTGGTCACTGTCAAATTCAGTAAGACTATGTTTTTTAGAGTCATCAATCATTTTTTTCTGAAACATAGAAGTAGGTGTCTTATTATCTTCGCCCATACCATACTTCCCACGATATTTGGCAGAAGTCTGTTCTTTACCACTTGCGTTAATCTCACCATACTTCACATCGATCAATTCTCCCTGAAATGTAGATCCCGGTACAATCACCGACCCCAATAAACGTGCATCCCGACCAGCAAACAAATCTTCGCGATTATCAAACTCTCCCGGTATATAACTGCCGGCAGAAGTATTAAATGTACCCGGAGTACCATCCAAATATTCAAACTGTTCCACTAAATCAAGAGTCGGACAACTATTCGGATTACTTTGACCTCCCCAAGGCAAACGATCCACATCAAAACGATAAACTAAATCAGGATAAGAATATGAACGACTCATAATAACCTCTTTATTTTTATCCGGCTCCACATTCAGGAATATCTTTCTGAAGTTTTCACTTAAATCATTCGTGTCAAATGACCGTGCCAATTCATACTTTTCTGATTTAATAATTTCATTAGCCGCCTGATAAGCTATCTCATAATATCTGTCAGCTTCAGATGCAGGAATCCCGCAAACCATTTTTCCGGTATTTTCATCTTCCAATACCAAATCATTATATTTAGCGATACTTGCTGCATAAATAGCAACTTGTGCCTTCAATGCATATACTACAGCCTTATTAATTCGTCCTTGAGGATTGTTTTCCGGAATATTCAGCTCGAGTGCCTTATCCAAATCAGCCAAAATATAATCCCAAGTCTCCTGCTCACTATTACGTGGAATTTCAAGTGAAGGAATACTGGAAGGGCCTGAATATTCCAACACTTTGTCAATATAAGGAAGTCCCCCAAAACGTTTAGCCATCGCAAAATAATACCAAGCCCTGATGGCATATCCTTCTGCCTGATAACCATCCACTTTATCGGCAGTCATTCCGGCAGAGTATTTATTCAGATTCTCTATATATTTACATACATTTCTGATCACTGTATAATTCCACCAGGAATTACCTGAATTACCACTCAGATTAGCACCGTCATCTTGTTTACGATTACGTGCAAAACCAGTAATTGTCTCCAATTCTTCAAACTTATAATTAGTATTGTTGAAGCCCCCACGTTGATCAAAACGATAATCTTCAATAGGCAAATCAATGTACAACCTTGTAAGTGCTGTCTTCACACCTGACTCATTAGCATATACATCCTCATCTGTGACAATATTAGATGGTTTCAAATCCAGATAATCACTACAAGCAGTTGCACATAGCCATATCAATATACTATATAATAAAACTTTTTTCATGATTTGTTGCTTTTTAGAAAGTTAGGTTCAATCCGATATTAAAATTCTGAGAAGTTGGATAAACATATCCCCAGTTCGTATCACTACCTGTTTCAGGATTATCAACATCCCAACCGGGATATTCCGGATCCATATTCTTCAATTTAGAGAATGTCAACAGATTAAAGCCATTGGCAAAAATACGGGCATGTGATACACCTGCCTTACGAGTCAATCTTTGAGGGATAGTATAACCGATCTCCACGCTTTTCAGCCTCAAATAGCTTGCATCCATAATACGCCAGGTATCATCCCGGTAATTGAAAGAATATGAATTATCCCGATAACGGGGATAAGTGCCTGCAATCCAATTACCGGATTCATCCTGTCTCCACCGGTCGGTATGAAACTTCAAAGCTCCGGCAGATCCGTCAAATGCATAAGGTGTTTTAAGGAATTCGCTATATACTACATTCTTTTTACCTGCACCCATGAAATGTAGATTTATATCAAAATTATTCCATTCCAGATTAATTGTAAATCCATATTGAATTTTCGGATAACCCTTATGGAAGAAAGGATAAATATCTTCTCCATCCACATAACCATCACCATTCAGATCTGTATGATAAAAGTCTCCCGGTGTCAATATTGAATTCTGAAAGGTACCTTCTTCGTTGGGCAAAGTAGAAATATCCATACCGGGTGTTATAACACCTCCCCATTCCATAGCCCACCAAAGACCACTATTACGATTGTTCACATTCTCCCTCCAATTACGATAAGAGCTGGATGAAGGAGCACGCTCGGTATATATATTCTTTGTATTGGAATACATAAAATTTCCGGTAAAATCATACTTTACACTTCCGATTTTATTGCTATGGGTAAGAGTTATCTCCCAACCTGAGGTACGTGTGCTATTTAAATTCTCTTGTGGCAGATCCATGCCTGTCACACCCGGTATAGAAGCATTTCTTCGGGCAGGTATACCAGTCCTGTTTCTGACAAAAGTCTCTACAGTTCCTCCAAATAATCCATTCCACATGTCCCAGTCAAGACCAAAATTCATCAGTTTATTTTCAATCCAGGTTAATTTCGGATTAGTTGCCCCCCTGTCAGAAATAGCATTCATTTTATCGTTTCCAAAATAATAGTAGCCACTGGGGTAGGTATAACCTGACACCCATTGATAAGCAGCTACCCCATCATCAGCAGTAACTCCGTAAGAAGCTCTTAACTTCAAATTATCAATAAATGATAAAGCTTTTATAGATTTGAAGAAGGATTCTTCCGACAAACGCCAACCAACAGAGCCACCAGGAAATAATCCAAATTGCCCACTTCCTGTATACATAGAAGAACCATCGTAACGAAAAGCAAGTTCTAACAAATATCTTTCCGCAAAGTTATAATTCAAACGGCCCACATAGCCTTGCCTCCTGATAATGTCAGGAAATGAGGCACCTATCACTTGTGTCTTGTCATTATTACCAGCAGCCAGTTCGTCCAGATCAAATGTATAATAACGTTGAGCTCCCTGATATTCTGTTCTATTCTGCGACTGTTCAAAAAGTCCAAGAACATCAATAGTATGCTGTCCAAACTGTCTTTTATAATTTACAGATAGTTGTAAACCATTAGTAGTTGCCCAATGCACATCCTGCACTAATGTACTGGGTGACATATAAGTTTTAGGAATATATTGTTCATCCTTGTATGTATATAAAGTATACGCAGGATTCCATCCTTTATAAAGAGCATTATAACGACTATAGTTATACATAAACTTAGCACTTAGCCCTTTTAAAAAAGGTATGTCCCAATTGAGAGAGGTCTGAATAGAAGTACGATCTGATTTATTCTTTTTATATCCGCCTCCATTTTCCGAATCAGAGTTAATTACAGGATTCAATTCAGCTCCCATATATGCCGGATAGTCAGGATTGCCATTTGCATATATACTTGTCAACGGTTCATTCGTTTCACGATTTACCGGGGGAGTAAACCACATCCATTTTATCTGGTTCCATGCATCCTGAAAAGGTGCATTCTTCTCATCTTTAATATATCCGATATTTACATTAGCCGTCAATCCATACCCTAATTTCGCAGTCAGATTTGTCCGGAAGTTAAAACGTTCGTAATCCATTGATCCGGATTTAAACATACCTTCCTCATTAAAGTAACTCCCATTAATAAAATAGTTCACTTCCTGATTTTTTCCCACACTACCGGAAACACCTATAGTATGATTGGTCTGGGGTACAAAATCTTTAATATACTGACTATATAAATCAAAATCCGGTGTATTTCTAAATACCTCCAACTGTTCTGGCGTATAGGTTCCTTTCGGATTAGCATATCGGGCTAACCCTACTTCATTAATCATAGAAGCCCATTCAAATGCGTTCATCATTTCCGGTAAATCGGTTTGATGAGACCACCCATAGGTTCCGGAATATTCTATCTTAGCCTTCCCGGTGGTTTTCCCATTTTTAGTTGTAATCAGGAGTACGCCATTACCAGCCCGCATTCCGTATACGGCAGCAGATGCATCTTTCAATGCCGACACACTCTCTATTTCGTTGGCAGATAGTCGGTTGAAAGTTGCCATATCACTTACTACCCCATCAATAACAACCAACGGTTCTCCCATTCCACGTATATCAATATGTGATTTAAAAGCACCTGGTTCGCTTGAATTAGTTATCACTTTTACACCAGCCATTTTTCCTGCTATATTCTGTTGTAGATTGCTGTTGGTAGAAGTAATAATCTGACTGTTATTTACTGAGGAAACAGCTCCGGTTAAAGTAGCTTTCTTTTGTGTCCCATATCCTACAACCACAAGTTCATCCAATGAATGGATATCTTCTGTCATTTCTACCAGCAACTCTTTATTATCTCCGACCACAACATCACAATCACGATATCCAATATAAGAAAACCGGAGTGTAGTTTTTGCAGAGGGTACCCGCAATAGGAAATGCCCGTCCATATCAGTAACCGTACCTATATTCTTGTCACCTTTTACTGTTACTGACACTCCTATCAACAGTTCACCTTCGGGAGATGTTACTGTCCCTTTAACGGTAACAGCATTTTGAGCCTGTACTAGGGTCACACCACATAAAAAACAAAAGATAAAAAGTAATCTGAGGAAAAGAATACCTCTGATGTAGTAATTAGACTTCAGGTAATACATAATAGTAGATTTTAATTAGTAATACGATTAATTGAGGCACAAATATAAGAACCATTCAATACTTTAAAGTATGTTTATTTAGCAAACGAGTATACAGCGCAATAATAGCTGAAATAAAGATTTAGCATAACAATATGAAAAAATAACAGACCTGTGCAATAACCCCAATCTCCTATATTTGCCACACATTTATTAATCATTTAAATTCAATGCGTATGAAAACTTTAAATTTACTACTTACAACCGGAGTACTTCTGGTAAGCTCGTTCATCATTAGTGTAAATGCACAGACTCAGTCTATTAGCCTAGACCCCGAAGAATGGTCGGAAGGCAAGAACATGGACATTTATGAAGAAGAAGGTAATTTAGTACTCGAAGTCTGGACCGCAGCCGAACCAGCCTGGCAAGAGACGTATATCCGTATTATAGACCTGGATCTGGAAAAATACCCTAATTTCAGTATTACGACCGAAGGGGATGAAGGCGCACAATGGAATGTTAAAATAGCAGCACCCGATCTTCCGGATCAGGCATCTCTACTTACTGGTTCTACAGCAGGTGGTGGTGACTCTTCTGAATTTGGAGAATTCAACTTCGAGGGGACCATACCTTCTATTTTAGGAGAAGACAGTGGAGAAGTTTCTTTTGAACTGTATCTATGGGTAATCGGACAAGGACAAAGATTAGTAATCAGTGATCTACATTTTTATGGAGACGGCGGAACCGGTTTAAATCAAGTATTCAATCCTACGACACTGACTAATAAACCCGGAGGATTTGTATTGAATAATGTAGAAAATAAAGCTATTACTATTTTTGGTTCGACCGGAGCTATAATAAAAAGTATAATATCAGCTAATAGCAAACAAGATATAGATCTTCCGGCAGGGCTATATCTCGTTAAAATCGGGGAGAAAACAACAAAAGTAATTGTTAATTAAAATTCAGAATATGATTATCTGTAATCACGCATATTAACCGACTAAAAACTATAAATAAGAACAGGCTATATATATGATGCAGATAATCATAAATTTGTAAATTCTTAATCCTCATAATGAAAATACCATGAAGAAACAAGTATTATCTTCTCTATTCATTTTATTTCTACCGTTCTGTATTTGTGCACAAATACCTGACACGGAACAACTCCGTGAATCGGATAAGAATCAAAGCAGAGATTTAAGTATCCCGGGATCACGATTAGTTCTAAATCCTTTTGCTTTTTATAATGCAACTCCCTCAACTACTCCATCTGATTTTTCAAACCATCCCTCACTTCCGCTAAACATCGGTTATCTTAGTACGGAACGTATCGGCGAACGGCGTATAGATAATGCTTTATTCCTATATCGATACAAAGGGCAATCGTCTGCTTCTACTTTAGAAACCGGCTGGCAAGCCGATCTAACCAGCACAGTAAAGTGGTACCCTGAGAATGGTTCTAAATTAGAGATTATCGAAGAAGGACTCAAGATGAGTGTAAACAGTAACGCAAATCCTTCCTATAAATCACTAACTACCACCAATCGTATTTCTATTGATCTGGATAAGACTCCAATACTCACTTTATACATGCCACAAGCTTCCGGAAAATGGTCTCTAAAAATTAGAAACACCCAAAATGAAGAAGTTATCCTTCGAACGGATGCATCCGGTACAGGAACCTTTGAATACGATTTACGCGAACTTACTACCTGGAAAGGTAATCAAAGAATCTCTTTCAACTTATGGGCTATCGGTTTAAATTCTTACTTTGTACTCAGTGACATGCGATTCATTGGCATAAACGGCGAAGAGGCCTGTGAAGAAGCAGTCTCTTATTCAACCGAATGGTTACCCAATGAACTACCCTTTAAAGCCACTTATTCCGATGGAGCCACTCTCACCGGAACCGACTTCTTCTACGACAAGAACACCATCGCCCGACAAATTAAATTTAATCCGTCAAACAATAATAGTTCTTTTATACTTGCTGGTTATTACGCAGGTAAAGATATATCAGTAACCAATGACATTCTGAAAACCAATAATGGTACATTCTCATTTGCCGTAAAATCTGATGTATTTTCTCCTTCCGAAATCATCTTCTACAAAAGTAAAATTGAATTAAAATCTCAAATAAACGGTTCACCCAATCCTGGATATGGCCCTTATTGGGCTGTAAAATTCAATATTAATTCACTTCAAAAGAATGAGTTAAGAACAGCTGTAGCTTTCTCATATAGTAACGACAAAGAAGATTCCTCTACTATAACCAATCGCATCAATGCTCCGTTTAATGGGGATAATATGCAAACTCAATATATCGAACGTAAGATGTTTTGGAACAACTTCCTAAAAAAGGTTCCCTGCCCTTCAAACTTCTCTATCGAAACTGTAGATAATTATGGTATAACAGCCGAACAAGTCAGAAGAGATTATTACAACGCCTGGGTATTCGTAGCTCAAAATGTCCTTGAACCAGATCCGGTACACTTTCCTTATCCACAAGTAGTAACAGGTAAGGGATCCATGTGGGACGAATCGGACGATCGGGCTCCTTATAGTGCCACTTGGGAGAGTTTCTTTGGCATACAGTTCTATGCTTTCATTGACCCGGAAACGGCTTGGGACGCTTTTGAAGGACTCATGTCACTCACTGACAAAGATGGGGTAATAGGGGGTGAAAGTCTTCCGTCCAGAAAAGCCCAAACAGCCTGGATACTTTATCAAACCACCCAAGACAAAGAACGTCTTGAAAAAATATATGCTCCATTAGAAAGATATCTAAACTGGCGACTGATTTACCCACATTGGATATATAATTCATATCCGGATAAAAATAAGAAAGATGCGGAATTTGCCTTCTCTGCTATTATTGATATTGATTATATGATCAAAATTAGTGAAATAATCCGTGATGAGCAAACAGCAAATGAATGGAGAATCAAACAGAAAGAATTCTATAATCAGTGTTTACCCTGGTTCTGGCGTACACCAACAACTTTTCCTTCACAGTATTACGATCTTTCCACACAAGGCAGATCTGAAGGGCATCCATATTGGGTAACATCCGGTCTGCACATGAATTTGCTTTCGGGAGATTATCTCGAAAGTTTATATTCACTTTTTTCTTTCAATTTCAATCCGAAAAAGAATTTTGGAGGTTCGGGTATGGGATTTCCCAAATATCCTGATGTAAGCTATACATTATACGGATTACTTGAACATCAAAAAACGAAAAAAGCCGAGAATGTAATCGATGCCTGTATCCGGGATATCTGCCGTTCCGGAGGATGGTTCTCCGAACAGTATGAAACAACTGATACACCTTATCCGACAGGAGTACGCCCCTCTCTATTTGGTGCCAGTATGATAATTGACTTCGTAATGATCAAAAATGGTTTTCGATACGATATGGGAGTACCTTATATCCAGAATCTATTCCGAAAAGCAGCTACAATCAGCGGTATCCGTTACGGAAACGACGTACTTAATATAGAATGTGATACAGAAGGAAATTATTCCGTCAGTGGAAGCTATATAAATACTCCCCGGATCATCCGGACAAATTATGGAGAATCAGTTCCCGTCTACAAAGACGGGAACCCAAGTCAGATAAAAGTAAACAATGTGAATGATGAAATAATGAAAATATCCAATAATTACACATCCAGTCCGTTTGTTAGCATATATGTTCCACTAAATCAAATCTACTCGCTTTACCTATATGATTTGAAAGGCAGTTTGCAAGCAATTCTCGCCAATCAAAAAGTATCTACAGAAAGCGAAAAAAGATACTATTTAAACAATTATCACCCACAACCTTACTTAATCTGCCTGCACCTTCCTGGAGAAGTATATTCTAATAAAGTAATCGTTACTCATTAAATTAGCCATCCAAAAATACCGAGACATCATGAACAAGCCAGCCCTTCTTTATATAGCCTCTTACCTTTTTACAATACTATTATCCGGTTGTTCTTCCGAAAGTACTAAGACTCCGGTAGATTATGTAAACCCATACATGGGTAACATCAGTCATCTGTTAGTACCAACCTATCCGACCGTACATCTGCCCAATAGTATGTTAAGAGTATATCCTGAAAGAGCCAATTATACCTCCGAATTGATTAAAGGTCTGCCTATTGCCGTTACAAGTCATAGAGGAAGTTCCGTGTTCAACCTCAATCCATTTCAGGGGAATGAATCCGACGCCTGTTCTGAAGTCTATTACTCATACGATCAAGAAAAAATAACTCCTTACCGTTACACTGTTTTTCTTGATAAAAATAAAATCAACGTTGATTATGCACCCTCACACCGGTCAGCCATTTATACCATACAATTTGAAGAAAGCCGGAAAGAAGCTAATTTTATTTTATTGAATGTAGGCAACGGAAAGCTAACGTTCAATGAAGAAGGTCATATAGAAGGGTATCAGATAATTGATAATAGCCAAACCAAAATATACCTATATTTAGAGACAGAACAAAAGCCTCACTCTACCGGGTTCCTATCCGGCACATCCGTCTATTATGGAGCAAGCAGTATCAACGGTGAAAATAAATCTGCTGTTCTGAAATATAATAAAGAAACACAAACCATAAATATCAGATATGGAATTTCTTTTATTAGCAGCGAACAAGCTAAAAGCAATCTAAGAAAAGAAATCAGAACCTTTGATGTTAATCAGGTAGCCGAAAAAGGAAAGGATATCTGGAATAAGGCTTTAAGTAGTATCTCTGTAAAGGGAGGAAATGAAAACGATAAAATAGTTTTCTATACCTCCCTATACAGAGTATACGAGCGAATGATCAATATATCGGAAGAAGGAAAATATTACAGTGCATTCGACCATCAAATACATAACGATGAGGGAATTCCTTTCTATACGGACGATTGGATCTGGGATACTTATCGGGCTGCCCACCCATTACGTATTCTGATAGATCCGGAAGCGGAACAGGCAATGATTCACTCTTATCTCCGTATGGCCGAGCAATCCCCAGAATTCTGGTTACCTACATTTCCGGAAATCACAGGTGATAGCCACCGGATGAATGGAAATCATGGAGTAATCGTTCTCTGGGATGCATACATTAAAGGACTTACTAATTTTGACCTGGAAACTGCCTATAAAACCAGCAAAGGGGCATTAACCGAAAAGACCCTTCTACCTTGGCAAAAAGCACCTTACACAGAATTAGACACATTCTACAGGACCAAAGGATACTACCCGGCTTTACATCCGAACCAAGAAGAGACGGTAGCACAAGTTTCCCCTACTGAAAAGCGACAGGCAGTAGCCGTCACTTTAGGTACCTGCTATGACGATTGGTGCTTATCACAAATAGCGAAGAAATTAAATTTTGACGATGATTATAACTACTTCTTAAATGCTTCCTACAACTACCGGAATCTATTTAATGAAGAGACTTCTTTTTTCCATCCGAAGGACAAAGATGGTAATTTCATCATGCCGTTTGATTATCGGTATGCAGGAGGACAAGGAGGAAGAGAATATTATGATGAAAATAACGGATGGATTTATCGTTGGGATGTTGCTCATCGTATTTCCGACCTGATCACATTAATGGGAGGAAAAGAGCAGTTTATCCGCAATCTTGACGACTTATTCACAGAACCACTTGGAATGGAAAAATTTCTGTTTTATCATCAATTTCCGGATCATACAGGTAATGTTGGTCAATTTTCCATGGCAAATGAACCTTCGCTCCACATCCCTTATCTGTATAATTATGCCGGTAAGCCCTGGATGACCCAAAAGCGTATCAGACAGTTGCTCAAACAATGGTTCAGAAATGACTTGATGGGAATTCCCGGTGATGAAGACGGAGGAGGTTTATCAGCCTTTGTTGTATTCTCGTCTATGGGATTTTATCCGGTAACGCCGGGAATTCCTGTTTACAATATCGGAAGCCCGTTATTTCAGTCTATAAAAATAGATTTAAAAAATGGAAAGACTTTCGAAATAGAAGCTCTCAATAATTCTGAAGAAAACAAATATATTCAATCGGCTACTTTAAACGGTAAAAAGTGGAATAAGGCTTGGTTCAGCCATGACGAAATAAAAAATGGTGGAAAATTAATTCTTATAATGGGGAACAGAGCAAACCCGGAATGGGGGAGCTCTTCTGAGTCCGTTCCTCCTTCCGGCGAATAGGTTCCATTATGACTTTTTAATACCATTGCTGTTTTTTTAAGACATGGAATCAGGCCAGATCGTATAACTTTGTCCAATTAAGACAGAAAAACACCATGCAGAAAGTATTATATCTACTTACTTTATTACTCATTACCGTATATACATATGCCGATGTCTCTCCGGTCGTCATAAACAGGTTAACCAATAATGAAGGCTTATCTAACAGTTCGGTGAATGTAATCTACCAGGATTCCAACAATTTAATGTGGTTTGGGACATGGGATGGCTTGAATTTATATAATAGCCGTGAATTCAAAACCTTCAAACCCAACCCCAATGTTCCTGGCAATATTACTAATAATATAATCAGAGATATCATTGAAACAACCAAAGGTAAGCTATGGATCACTACAGATAACGGGATCAATCTATACACTCCGGAAGCTATGCGGTTTCAATCTTTCTTCTATGATAACAAAGAAAATACCATCTTTAAAGAACGCTCTTTTTTAATCTGTAAAAACAGCCACAATAAAGTTATAGCTTCAGTATACAACACTGGATTATATTATTTTGATGAAGAACTGTCGGATTTCATCCTTATAAGAAACTTAAAAGAAACCTCCTTGAAAAAGCTATTTTTTGATAAGGATGATAATTTATGGCTATTCACTGACAACAATTCATTATACAGAGTCAATCTAGACTGGAGTAAAAACAAGCCTGATATAAAAGATATAAAACCGGTCATCTTAAGCCAGTCATCCCATGATGTTTTTTACAATCTATACACAAATCAGATATGGGAACAAAATGAAAACAGACATATCAATATCTATGATATACCGACTGAAACAAAAATAACGGAAATACCTTTCTCTAAAGTCATCTCTTCTATTATTTTTGAAAAGACCGGCTATATCATCGGTACAGTCAATGGCTTATTTTCCATCCAGGCCCCAAACCATGAAATAACAACTCTTATAGAAGATATCCCTGTTTTTTCTATTTATAAGGGGACACAAGATATACTATGGGTGGGTACAGACGGACAAGGTGTTATTATGCTCACACCAAAGAATAATCGGTTCACATCCTATTCATTAAAGAATTCATCTATTTATGGACTCAGTCCGGTACGCTGTTTTTGGGAAAATCAAAACAAACAATTATTCATTGGTACCAAAGGCTCTGGCCTATATATCTTTCAAGATGATACTACCGAAAATCTTTTTGCACAATTTACGACCAATAATGGTCTGATCAACAACTCCGTCTATGCGTTAGCAGGAAAGGAAAATGACATATGCTGGATAGGAACAGATGGCAAAGGGCTAAATTATTGGGATTATAAAACAAAAAAATTGTATACTCTGAAAATGAATGAGAAACTTGATATCATTTCCGTTTACGCCATTTATATTCAGAATGATCATACATTATGGATAGGTACGAATGGATTCGGACTCTATAAATTAACTATAAACCGATCAAAAACTCCCTATGAGGTCACAGAATATAAACAATTCATCTATCAGGATCATAATAAGAAAGGGCTTAGTAACAATGTTATTTTCTCCATTATTCCTGATGATCATAACGGTTTATGGATTGGTACCCGGGGAGGAGGACTCAATTATCTGGACACACATACCTATACTTTTACCACCTATCGCTTTTCAGAAAAAGAAATGTCCTCCATCAGCAACAATGATATCATCACTTTATATAAAGATCCTGATCATCAGCTATGGATAGGAACCAGCCTCGGACTTAATCTCATGCAAAAAGACGAAAAGGGAACGATATCTTTCAAACATTACACCGAAAAAGATGGTATGCCCAATAATACGATACATGGCATACAAGCAGACAATGATGGTAATATATGGATCAGCACAAACAAAGGATTAGGCAAATTATCCAAAAATAACGATAAAATCATTTCTTACTATCAAAACGACGGACTACAAAACAACGAGTTTTCTGATGGTGCATCCTATAAGTCTTCCTACACTAACAACTTGTTTTTCGGCGGTATTAATGGATACAATAAATTTGATCCTCAAAGTATTCCTGAAGCCACTTTCTCTCCCCGGCTTAATTTCGATGATTTCCTTATTAATAATGAGAATGCTGACATCCGTAAATTTACTAAAAAGATCAATGGAAAAAAAATGATTGTGCTCAACCATACTGAAAATCTGATAGGGTTTAAATTTACTCCGATCGATTACATATCAGGTATGAAATGTGAAATAGAATATAAACTTGCACCTTATGAAAAGAACTGGATACAAATGGGGACTTCACAGCTAATTGTACTCAATAAATTACCATCGGACGACTACATATTAAAAATCAGATTTAACAATGCCAATAAAATCTGGTCAGAGGATATCTATGAAATCCCGATCCGTATACTTCCACCATGGTGGCTGAGTAAATGGGCTTATCTTTTCTATTTTCTTACATCCATCAGTATTCTATTTGTTATCTATTCAGTAGTTAAAAATAGAATCCAAATGAAACATACATTAGAATTAAGCAATTTGGAGAAGACTAAAACGGAAGAAATTCATCAAGCCAAACTTAGGTTCTTCACAAATATAGCACACGAATTCAGTAACTCGTTAACTTTGATTCTCGTTCCTTCGGAGCAATTACTAAAAATAAGAAATTTGGAACCGGAGGCTAAGAGATATGTTAGAACAATACACTCTAATGCCGGACGAATGCAAAAACTCATTCAGGAACTGATTGAATTTCGTAAAGCAGAAACTGGTTTTTTAGAGTTGCAAACTGAAATTGTTGATATACATGAATTTGTAAAATACATAACTGATTATTTCACAAATACCGCAGCACAAAAAAACATACAGTTTTCAATTCAGATACAAGATGATACCAACACATGGATCACTGATCGTAGTTGCTTTGAAAAGATCGTATTCAATATTATATCCAATGCTTTTAAATACACCCCAATAAATGGATATATCCATTTATCTATCAGTCAAATTAATGAACATCTTATTCTTCAAATCAAAAATAATGGGAAAGGAATTAAGAAAGAAGATATTCATCTCATATTCAACAGATTCAAGATACTTGATCAGTTTGAAAAACAAATGGCTCAAGGAGAAAACAGGAATGGAATTGGATTGGCACTCTGCAAAGCTTTAACTGATCTTTTGAAAGGTACAATTGAAGTGGAAAGTGAACTAAATGATTATACTCAATTCACCATATCTCTTCCGGCATTGGAACTCACAAACAAACAACCGGTCTCAATGCCTCCATTGGTAACAGAAGAACCGCCCATAAATACAGAGTATACAGACATTACAGAATTGACAGATACAGATACTAACAACATGTCTCAAACAGTAATCCTAATTGTAGAAGACGATAAAGAAATCAGTAGTTTATTATATGGCTTATTGAAACATAAATATAGCTTATTGTTTGCTTCTAATGGGAAAGAAGGCGTAGAAATGGTAGAAAAGAACAGTATCCATTTAATTATCAGTGACATCATAATGCCGGAAATGAATGGGATTGAATTTGTCAATCACTTAAAGAGTAAAAACACAACCGCCAACATACCAGTAATTTTTCTCTCCTCCAGAACCTCTATTGATAATCAAATTGAAGGATTACAAACCGGAGCAGATGCTTATGTAGGAAAACCTTTTAATTCAATGCTTCTTGAAACAACCATTGACCGTCTTCTCACAAGCCGCAGAAGCTTAAAAGATTTCTATGCTTCTCCTTTATCAGCTATTGAAAAAATTGAAGGAAAAACTGTTCATAAAGAAGAAAAAGAATTTATCCTGAAACTAACCAGGATTGTTTCTGAGAATATAGACAACGAAAATCTATCAATCGAAATGCTTTCCAATGAAATGGGAATCAGTAAAATAATGCTCTACCGTAAACTGAAAGAGATAAAAGAAGAAACCCCCACTGAATTCATCCGGAAAATAAGAATGAATCAGGTAGAGAAATTATTGAAGATGACCAACAAGACAATACAGGAAATAATGTTTGATTGTGGTTTTAATAATAAAGCGTACTTTTATCATGAGTTCAGCAAGCAATTTAATCTTACTCCTGGAGAATATAGAAAAAAACATGGTTCAAAAGCTATGAATGAATAAGCATCATACTCTTTTGTAATCCTACGATACCAGGTTTTCCGATAAGCGGCGTTTCTTTGTTTTGATTTTTAATTTTATCATAAAAAACATACTAAGAAATGAGAAAGACAGATTTAGCTTATCGCTCAGAACTGAATCCACTGATTAAACCACAGGATTTAGCCCCTATGATACCGGGTATGGAAATAGCTTGTATTTTCAACCCGGGAGTATTTAGATTTAATAACAAAACCTGCTTGTTACTACGTGTTGCCGAAAGGCCAATTCAAACAGACGGAGAAATATCCACTATCATCAGAAACTCCAACGGACAATTTGAAAAAATAACCTTCAGAAAAAGTGATCCGGACCTTGATGCTAAAGACCCGCGCGTAATACGTTATAAGGGCCAGGATTATCTCACCACATTGTCTTACCAACGATTATTATTCAGCGATGACAATATTCATTTCTATGAAGATATAAACTACCCTCCCATTTTTGGTGAAGGCCAACTGGAGAGTTTTGGAATCGAAGATTGCCGTGTATCATATATCGATGGTAAGTTCAATCTAACCTATTCTGCCATATCCCCGGTAGCCGTCGGTATCGGTTTAATGCAAACCACAGACTGGCAACATTTCGATCGTAAAGGTCTGATATTCCCTCCTCATAATAAAGATTGTGCTTTTTTTGAAGAAAAAATCAATGGCACACATTATGCCTTGCATCGTCCCAGTTGCCATGAATTAGGAGGAAATTATATTTGGATAGCGCAATCTCCCGACTTGGTTCATTGGGGGCAGCATAAATGTATTGCATTAACCCGCCCGGGTATGTGGGACGAAGCAAGAATTGGTGCCGGTGCATCCCCTATAAAGACTCCTGAAGGATGGTTGGTTATCTACCACGGAGCAACCTATGATAACAGATACTGTCTTGGTGCCATGCTGCTCGATCTAAACGATCCTTCTGTTGTTCTTTCACGTTCTATTCATCCAATCATGGAACCATTAGAGCCTTACGAGAAAACAGGTTTCTTCGGCGAAGTCATTTTCTCAAACGGACATTATTTGGAGAGAGATACCATACACCTTTACTACGGTGCCAGCGACGAGATCATTTGTTATGCCCGAATGTCAGTCACAGAAATCGTAAACAATCTCAAATGTAATTAATATGAATTTCAATAAAGCACGTACACTTTACTTTCACAATCTATTGATGGTATTTTACTTCTACCTATCCTCAGCCACCGTAACTGCTCAAGATACGGCCATCATGCGAGATGAGTGGTATCAAAGAAGTATAAAAAATACTTATACAACTGCACCGATACAAGAGATATTCAAAAGAGCTGAAGCAAACAAGAAGTTAACTGTTGGAGTAATAGGCGGATCGATAACTGCAGGAGCAAACGCATCCGATTTTCAGCAAACAGCCTATGCTCCTTTGGTTGTTCAATGGTTTCGTAAGAAGTTTCCTCAAACTGAAATACATTTTATGAATGCAGGAATAGGAGCTACTAACTCACTTTTTGGTGTACACAGAGCCGACGAAGATTTACTGTCATGCAAACCCGACATTGTTATTATAGAATTTAGTGTCAACGATCAAGGCGAGTCAAGAACAAAAGCCAGCTATGAAGGACTTATACGTAAGATTCTGAAATCAGAAAACAAACCTGCCATACTTGCATTAGGACTAATGGATATGCAAGGAAACTCATGGCAGAAATATCACTTAGAGGTCTGTAATCATTATCACATTCCGTATATCAGCTATCGTGATGCTTTATATCCTGAAATACAGAATGGTAATATGGTATGGAGTGAAATTTCCTCAGATGAAGTACACCCAAATGACAGGGGACATCAAATCATCAGTAATTTAATCACTCATTTTTTAGAGGAGATATTCAACGAGAAAACTCTACCGGTTCCACTTACCCTGAATAGATATGAACAAGCCTGTATATATCCGTTTACTCATATCGACAACCCGGATTGGGAACTGACCTCAAGAGGATGGCGCACTACTCATAAAGGTAAACCACTGAAATTTACAGTCAAAGCCTCCATAATCACAATTATGTTTGAGAAAACAATCAATTCTCAAAAAGCTGCAAATGTATATGTTACTCTTGATAATGGTAAACGGCAAAAGCTCAGTACATTCTTTAAAGATGGCTGGGGAAATTATATGTATCCGGAAATTATCTTGGACTCAGATAAGAGTGAAAGTCATATTATAAGTTTTGAATACGATGACAAAAGCGGTAAAGAATTCATTCTTCATAACATCCAAATCGTTCCATAGATAAAATTAAAATCCCACTTCAGGATTTTAATCTGATAGTGGGATTCTCTTTTTATGATTGCTAATTACTCCTCGTACATCTTATCTATCATCTCTTTGTAGTTTTTGGCTACCACCGGACGTTTTAGTTTCAATGTATTTGTCAACTCACCCTTTTCCATACTGAACGGTTCGGGCAAGAGTGTAAAGCGTTTTATCTGTTCATAATTAGCAAATTGTTGCTGCAAGGTATCAATACGGGCACGGAACAATCCTACAATCTTAGGATGCTGCAACAATTCTTCCATATCCTTATATTCAATACCTTTCTCTTTGGCGTAGTCTTTCACAAAGCCATATACCGGAACAATCAACGCAGATACAAACTTACGCTGATCGGCAATAATAGCAATCTGATCGATATAACGGTCAATGACCAATTTCGTTTCAAGAGCTTGCGGAGCAATGTACTTACCATTGGATGTCTTGAACAAATCTTTGATACGCTCCGTCAGGTACAGTTGCCCGTTCTTAAAGTATCCGGCGTCACCCGTATGGAACCAACCATCAGCATCAATGGTAGCTGCGGTAGCCTCCGCCTTCTTATAATATCCTTTAGTGATAGTCTTTCCACGCAACAGAATCTCATTATCTTCTCCTATCTTCACTTCTACATCCGGCATCACCTGGCCTACCGAACCAATATCATAACCTGTTTTGGAAGTACAAGAGACGGTAGCCGTAGATTCTGTCAATCCATAACCTACCAGCATATCAATACCCACAGAATGAACGAACTCACAAATTTCATCGGGTACCGCTGCACCGGCAGTCGGAAAGAAATTACCATTTTCAATACCAATCGTTTTCTTCAGCAATGAATAAATTGTTTTCTCGTAAAACTTATATTTCAAATGAAGCATTAACGGCGGAGTCTTTCCCTGACGTACATAGTCAATATTGTGTATTCTGCCAACACGGATAGCATCCATCATCAATGTTTTTTTGATACCTGTCGTCTCGGCAATCTTTTCTTGTACACCCGCATACACCTTCTCCCAAAAACGGGGAACGCTACACATCAATGTGGGGCGGATCTCCTTAATTGTCATCTGAATATCGGCAGGACGAAGGTTAACACAAATCTGTACCCCCTTATAGATGCAAAGATAACTCCATGCTTTCTCAAACACATGAGTCAACGGCAGAAAGTTCATAGAAATGTCTTCATCCGTCATGTCCACCAGGCGAATATCATGAATCCGGAAAGCTTCAAGGAAACAAGAGTGATGCAGCATTACACCTTTCGGCTCGCCCGTTGTACCGGAAGTATAGAGAATATTAGCCAAGTCATCTTCTGATGCACGTGAAGTTCGCTCTTCCACCACCTCATTATGGGGTAATCCTTCACCCATTGCCAAAAACTCATCAAAATAAATAGACGACACATCACGGGGATCTTTCACCACATCACGGTCGAAAATAATAATCTGCTGTAACGACGGACAGAAGCCAAATATGCTAAAGGCAGCATCATACTGAAACTGTTCGCCCACAAACAAGAAACGTATCTGTGCATCATTAATAATGTATTGCGCCTGTGCCGGAGAACTGGTGGCGTAAAGCGGAACAGTCACTGCACGGTTAGCAAATGCTGCAAAATCCACATAAAGACATTCGGGCTTGTTTTGCGAAAAAATACCGATATTTTCTTCTTCCTCTACACCAAGTGCAACAAGAGAATTTGCGGCTTGTTTTACGGTTTTTGAAAACTGATTCCAGGAAATAGGAATCCATTGTGCAGTCTGGTAATCACGGTATCGAAGAGCTGTCTTATCGCCATACTTTTGGGCTTGGCGATGAACTAAGACAGATAAATGATGTTCAATCATATCTATTTGTTGTTAGTAAATATAGGGCAAAGATATTAGTTTTATTTGAAACTATCGCCTTTTTCAATAATTATCAGTAAGTTTGCACCATGAAATATGACGTATCTTATCTGACAACGGAGGCCGTAAGCCTGCTTAAGTCGCTTATAGCCATCCCCTCAATCAGCCGTGAAGAAACTCAGGCTGCTGACTATCTGCAAAATTACATTGAAGCAGAAGGCATGACTACCGGACGTAAGGGCAACAACGTTTGGTGTCTTAGCCCGATGTTTGATTTAAAGAAACCCACTATTCTGCTCAACTCGCACATTGATACCGTAAAGCCCGTAAACGGCTGGCGCAAAGATCCTTTCACTCCGAGAGAAGAAAACGGAAAGCTCTACGGACTAGGTAGCAATGATGCCGGTGCCAGTGTAGTAACGTTATTACAGGTGTTCCTGCAACTATGTAGAACAGAGCAATCATACAATCTTATTTACCTTGCCTCCTGCGAAGAAGAGGTATCCGGTAAGGAAGGGATCGAGAGTGTTTTGAAAGGTCTTCCTCCCATTTCGTTTGCTATTGTGGGCGAACCCACCGAAATGCAACCTGCCATCGCCGAAAAAGGTCTTATGGTACTGGATGTCACTGCCACCGGAAAAGCAGGCCATGCGGCCCGCAACGAAGGTGACAATGCTATTTACAAAGTACTGGATGACATTGCCTGGTTTCGCGACTACCGTTTCAAGAAGGAGTCTCCTTTGTTAGGTCCGGTCAAGATGAGTGTTACAGTGATCAATGCCGGCACACAGCACAATGTGATTCCGGACCGCTGTACATTTGTAGTAGATGTGCGAAGCAATGAGTTATACTCTAACGAAGAACTGTTTGCTGAAATACAAAAGCATATTAGCTGTAAGGCTGAAGCACGTTCCTTCCGTCTGAACTCCTCACGTATCGAAGAGAAACATCCTTTTGTTCAAAAGGCCATCAAATTGGGGCGTTCACCTTTTGGTTCCCCTACTCTTTCAGATCAGGCACTGATGCCGTTTCCATCTGTTAAAATAGGGCCGGGACGTTCATCCCGTTCACATACAGCAGACGAATATGTGATGTTAAAGGAGATGGAAGAGGCAATAGGGCTATATCTGGAATTGCTGGATGGATTAAGTCTTTAAATATCAGTTAGATTTGGATAAAGATATACTCTTTATATATGCAAATGATATTTACTTGAGGTGTTTTTCATTCTTTAATTCTAATGAAAAATGAATAAAGGAAGAGAAAAGGTTGCGTATCCAAAAACTTATTACGTATTTTGCGTTACACAAAATGTGTAACGTAAAACATGTAATTATGATGAAACCGAATAATCCCTTTTTAGTTTACGGCTATCATAGCCCGGCATACTTTTGCGACAGAGAGACTGAAACTCAAAAGATCATAACGGCTTTGAACAATGAGCGAAACCTTACCCTCATTGCTCCCCGACGCATGGGTAAAACCGGTCTTATCAAAAATGTGTTTCACAATATGGCAGAGCAGGAAAAAAAAATATTCTGCTTTTATATGGACATCTACTCTACCCGTGACTTAAAAGCATTCGTCCAATTATTGGCAAAGACAGTGCTGGGAGAGTTGGATACATTGTCACAGAGTGCACTCAGAAAGCTGATGTCTTTCTTTAAAAGTTGCCGCCCGGTAATCAGTGCAGATGAGAGGACCGGAACACCAACCGTAACACTCGATTTTCTACCGGAACAATCAGAGCAAACATTAAAAGAGATATTCGACTATATAAAAGACTCCGGGAAACGTTGTTATCTTGCCATTGATGAGTTTCAGCAGATAACAGAATATCCGGAAAAGGGAGTAGAAGCACTGTTACGATCTTACATTCAGTTTATACCTAATGTACATTTCATTTTTTCCGGTAGTAAGAAGCATGTTATGGAGGAAATGTTCACTTCGGGCAAGCGACCTTTCTACCAAAGTACTCAAATGATGGTCCTGAAAGAGATTCCGGAAGAAACTTATTATCAGTTTGCTTCGAGATTCTTCGAAAAAGCAGAAAGAGAACTCCCGAAAGAGATATTTTCTTACATTTATGATCTGGAAGACGGACATACCTGGTATATACAAACAATTCTGAACAGGCTCTACGAAACAAGCTATAAAACTATTAATAAGGAGAGGGTAGACCAAACTGTGAGTAATATTCTGGAAGAGCAAGAATCAGTATATCAAAATAATCTGGTATTACTAACCAACAATCAAGTAAATCTGTTGAAAGCCGTTGCCATGGAGGGCTGTGCGCAAAGTGTCAATTCAAGCGAATTTATTAAGAAATACAACCTGAAAGCACCCAGTAGCGTAAATGTAGCCTTGAAATCGTTACTCAACAAAGAATTGTTGTATAAGACCTCAAAAGGCTACATCGTTTACGACCGCTTTATGGGTAAATGGCTGAAGAGCGAGATTATCTGATCGCTATTTATCTACTGAGAATTTAAAGATACAATGACTATTGTATTTCTCGCCGGGACGTAGTACTGCCGAAGGCCATTCGGGTTTATTCGGAGTATCCGGATACTTCTGTGTTTCAAGACAAACGGAAGCACGTTGATTGTATACAATCCCTTTCTTACCTTTCACTGTCCCATCCAGGAAGTTACCAGCATAAACCTGTATACCGGGCTCGTTAGTATAAACATCCAGGATGATACCCGTCTTTGGAGATTGAAGGGTAGCACACTTGCGGGTAATATCCCCTTTTGTATTCAATACCCAGTTATGATCATAACCGTTTCCATTCTTTAACTGCACAAAATCAAAGTTGTTGATCCGGGTCCCTACGGCAACCGGCGAACGAAAATCCATCGGAGTATCTTCTACCGGAACAATCTCGCCGGAGGTCATAAAGGTACTATCCACCGGGGTATAGTAATCGGCATCAATCGTAAGCAAATGTTCCGCATTGCTGCCAGCATCTCCATCCAGATTGAAATAAGAATGGTTGGTCATGTTAACGATAGTAGGCTTATCCGTTTCTGCCTCGTAGCGAATATCAATGGCATTATCATCCGTCAATGTCATCAGCACCTTGCAGGTAATATTACCGGGAAATCCTTCTTCACCATCTTTGGCAAGATAGGTCAGCTCAAGCTCCTGCGGACCAATCTGCCGGGCATCATATACTTGGTACTGGAATCCCTTTGGACCGCCATGCAAGCAATGTCCGTAGTTGTTGCGAGGCAGAATATATTCCACACTATCCAACATGAATCGTCCCTGATTGATACGATTGGCATAACGCCCGATAGAAGCTCCGAAGTCCGAAGGTATCGTAATATAATCCTGTATCGAATCAAACCCAAGAACTACATCCCGCATAATTCCCTCTTTATCGGGTACCATAACAGAAACAATACGTCCGCCGAAATTCGTCACACATACTTCCATGTTGTTAGCATTGCGAAGTACATACAAATCAGTCTTTTTACCATCCACTTCGGTTTGGAAATTGCTCTGCAATAAACCGGATCCGGTTGTTTTCTCATTAGTGGCACAACCTGCCAACAAAAGGGCACAAAGTGTCCACACTGAAATTTTCTTCATCATTCTTCCTTAATTATTCTATACTGTTTAATAGGTCTGTTTTCCCCTCATTCACAAGTTTAAGAATCAACTCTCCAAAAAGAGTATTCTGCCAGGCAAACCAGGCACGGGTAAAGTTCTTCGGATCATCCTTATGAAATGATTCGTGCATAAAACCTGTACCCGCATCAGTATTCATCAACATCTTGATACAACTCTTTATTTCTGCATCATTCTTACTTGTGAAAGCTTTCATCATAATACTCATCGGCCATATCATATCGTAACCAATATGAGGGCCACCTATACCCTCACCTGCCTTACCTTTAAAGAAATAAGGATTATCCTCACTCCACACAAAACGACGGGTATTTTGATAAACAGGATCATTCACATTAACATCTCCCAGATAAGGCATAGCTATCAGGCTGGGTACATTGGCATCGTCCATCAACAGATGATTACCAAATCCATCTACTTCAAAGGCATATATCTTACCATATTTAGGGTGCTTATAGACTGCATATTTCTTTAGAGCTGCTTCCACTTCGTTGGCAAGATCTTTGCATTCTTTTGCCAATTCCGGCTTCTTATTGACCGTTTGCAATATCTCGGCTGCCTTACGAAGCGAAGATACAGCAAAGAAATTGGAAGGTACAAGGAATTGCAGTGTGGTAGCATCATCAGAGGGACGGAAGGCAGAAGCAATCAGTCCTACCGGCTTCACCGGATTTCCCAGCCCGTTATTGGTCATCGTATCTAATGCACGATTCGTTTTACGTTCAAACTTGTAAGGACCAACTCCATCTTTACGTTGCTGTTCTTTGAAAGTGCGCAGGATGTTGGTGATAGCCTGTATCCACTCTTCATCGAAAATACTGGCATCACCCGTTACCTGCCAATAGTGATAAGCCAAACGTAAAGGATAACACAATGAATCTATTTCCCATTTACGTTCGTGTAATTCAGGTTTCATATCAGTAAGGTCACTCATCCAGCGTCCACCTACGGGACCATCATTAAAAGCATTGGCATAAGGATCCATCATAATACACTTGAACTGGCGGTTGATGACACCGGCAAGCATACGTTTCAACTCAGGATCGGAGTTGGCAAGCTGTACGTAAGGCCATACTTGTGCACCGGAATCGCGCAACCACATGGCATGAATATCACCTGTATAAACAAAGGTGTCGGGTTTACCATCTTCGCCTTCACGAAAATGTACAGTAGTATCGAGCGTATTCGGAAAGCAGTTGGTAAACATCCAGGCAAGCCGGGCATTTTTCAGAAGTTTCTGTAAACGGATAATTTCATTTTCTACTGCCTGAGAACGGAAAAGACGTTCAGCCGGTTTAGGACGGTTGTCTTTCTGAATAGCGTCTGTTGCACAGACATGTTCAGACAAATTGTTTCCGGATGCAAATGCAAAAGCCGGAGAGGCCAAAAGTAAAGTAGCTGTAACCGTGCAGCTGCCAATCAGTTTCATCGAGTGTTTTAGTGTCATAATCTGTAATTAAAGTTAGTTATTTATTCAATCCTGTAAAACAGAAAAGTAATGACTATGGCATTTCATAGCAATACGTATCTTTTATATATTACAAAGAAAGGCCTTTTCGGGCAAATACAAAAGCGCTTAGATGGTAAATACGTAGCAAAAAAGTATCCTATTCTGCCAAAAGAGTAACAAGAAATGCCATTGGGCAATATCTGCGATTTATTGAATGATTTATTTCATACATTTGTCTTCGTTTTCTTGCATATTTGTATAACGAAACCTATAAAGAAAAACATGAATACCGTCACAAGACTTACACAATTTTTCATCGGTGCATTGATTTTGGCAGGCACACTAATATCATGCGTATCCAAAGAAACGCGACAAGAAGAAATCTCCATGAAGGACCGGCCGGACTATACACAGACAAATGTGAATTATATCGGAAACCGTTCTCCATTGAAATCCTCAAACTTTATAAAGCTTCCGGTAGGAAGTATTCAACCGGAGGGATGGGTAAAGAAGTATCTGGAATTACAGAAAAACGGTCTGACCGGACATTTAGGAGAAATCAGTGCCTGGCTGGGTAAAGTAAATAATGCCTGGCTCACCAATGGAGGCGATCATGGTTGGGAGGAGGTCCCCTATTGGCTGAAAGGATATGGCAACCTGGCCTATATCCTGAAAGATCAAAAAATGATTGATGAAACCCGGATATGGATCGAGGGAGCCTTTGACAGCCAACAAGCCAGTGGATTCTTCGGCCCGGCAAACACAAAGAACGGCAAGCCGGAACTTTGGGCACAGATGATAATGCTCTGGTGTTTACAATCTTATTACGAATATACACAGGACGAAAGGGTGATCAGCCTCATGACTAATTACTTTAAATGGCAACTGGCTTTGCCGGATGATCAGTTTCTGGAAGATTACTGGGAAAACAGTAGAGGAGGAGATAACTTATTGAGTGTCTACTGGCTATATAACCGTACCGGAGAGAGCTTCCTGCTGGAACTTGCTGAAAAAATTCATAGAAATACGGCTGACTGGACACGTCCATCCACCTTACCAAACTGGCATAATGTAAATATCGCACAATGTTTTCGCGAACCGGCAAGCTACTACGTATTAAGTGGTGACTCCGCCTTTTTACAAGCCTCTTACAATGCGCACAATCTGATTCGCCGTACTTTCGGACAAGTTCCGGGAGGTATGTTCGGAGCCGATGAAAACGCACGCATGGGCTATATCGATCCCCGGCAAGGAGTAGAAACTTGTGGAATGGTAGAGCAAATGGCTTCTGATGAAATAATGCTTTGCATCACAGGTGACCCTTTCTGGGCTGAACATTGTGAAGAAGTGGCTTTCAACACATACCCGGCCGCTGTAATGCCTGATTTTAAGGCATTACGATATCTCACTTGTCCGAATCATACAGTCAGTGATGCCCAAAATCATCATCCGGGTATTGATAATAGCGGACCTTTTCTTGCCATGAACCCATTCAGCAGCCGTTGCTGTCAGCACAATCATGCACAAGGCTGGCCTTACTACAGTGAATATCTTGTATTGGCAACCCCTGATAACGGTGCCGCCATTGGGTTGTATGCAGCTTGTAAAGCAACTCTAAAAGTGGCCAATGGCCAGGAAATAACGATCGATGAACAAACAAACTATCCGTTTGGAGAAGAGATTGATTTTACTGTCAATACGTCAAAAGATACTAAATTCCCACTCTATCTGCGCATACCTTCATGGAGTAATCAAGCAGAAGTTGCGATTAATGGAAAGAAAGTAAATATTGATCCGACTCCGGGGAAATATGTATGTATCAACCGCATTTGGAAAGACGGAGACAAAGTAAACCTAAAGCTACCGATGCAACTCGCAATACGTACCTGGCAGGCAAATAAGAACAGCGTCAGTGTAAATTATGGTCCTCTTACCCTATCACTGAAAATAGATGAAGAGTATGTTAAGAAAGACAGCCGCGCTACCGCAATATACGACTCCCGCTGGCAGGAAGGGGCAGATTCGGAGAAATGGCCTTCCTATGAAATATTCTCGAAAAGTCCGTGGAACTACGCACTGGTGCTTGATTCTAAAGATCCTTTGAAGAACTTCAAAGTCATACATAAAGAATGGCCGTCGGATGACTTTCCGTTTACAACCGCCAGTGTCCCACTGGAAGTAAAAGCAACCGGCCGTCAAGTACCTTCCTGGACATTAGACAAATACGGACTTTGTGGTGTACTGCCTGAGATAGATGCTCCTAAAGCCGCCAAAGAAGAGATAACACTTATACCAATGGGCGCTGCCCGGTTAAGAATCTCTGCTTTCCCAAACCTAAAAGAGTAAAACCCTAATAAACTAACAAAAAGACCATGAACAAACTTTGGATAGCAGCATTGCTGCTTCTTATGAACACTTGCGGTGGATTTAGTAATAATACGCCACGTCCGGAGTATCCTCGTCCGCAATTTGAACGAACTGAATGGATTAATCTGAACGGAACCTGGACTTTCCAGTTCGACTTCGGTAACTCCGGCAAAGACCGCCAATTACAACAATCCGAAAGATTTGCACAGAACATTACAGTCCCTTTCTGTCCCGAAAGCAAACTATCCGGCGTGGAACATACGGACTTTATCAATCAAATGTGGTATCAGAAGCAAATCTCCGTCCCCGCAAACTGGGATGGAAAGAAAATATTCCTCAACTTCGGTGCTGTAGATTATCAGGCTGAAATATTTATCGATGGCCAGTTCATCGGGCGGCACTTTGGTGGAAGCTCTTCGTTCAGTATAGATCTGACCCGTTTCGTAAAACCCGGACAAAACCACAATCTGGTTGTATTCGTGAAAGACGATCAACGCTCGGGGTTACAGACAATAGGTAAACAATGCAATAATTTTCAGTCCGGTGGATGTTCCTATACCCGTGTCACCGGAATCTGGCAGACAGTATGGCTGGAAGCCGTAGCTCCGGCAGGATTGAAAACAGCAGTTATCCGACCGGATATTGACCAAAAGCAACTCATCATAGAACCAGAATTCTACAACGAGTCCAATGGAACCCTGGAGGTGACCCTTATGGACGGACAAAAGGCAGTAGGCAAAAAGACAGTAACCTGTGCCAATAGTGCTACTATCGTTCTACCCATAAAAAACATGAAGTTATGGACTCCTGAAACCCCTTATTTATATGATATTATTTATCGTGTTAAGGACGTACAAGGCAATCTCATCGATGAAGTAAAGTCTTATGCAGGCATGCGCAAAGTACATACTGCCAACGGACTTTTTTACCTAAACAATGAACCTTACTACCAACGCCTTGTACTCGATCAGGGATATTACCCTGAAGGAATATGGACTGCACCGACAGATGAAGCACTAAAACATGACATCCAACTGGGAAAAGAAGCCGGTTTCAACGGTGCGCGCTTACATCAGAAGGTTTTTGAAGAAAGATATTTCTACTGGGCAGACAAGTTAGGTTACATCACCTGGGGAGAATCGGCAAGTTGGGGTGCGGACGTGAACAATGAACTGGCTGTACGCAATTTTATCGGCGAATGGAGTGAAGTAGTTGTACGCGACCGTAATCACCCGTCACTGGTTACGTGGACTCCTTTTAACGAGACCTGGGGTGGTGGTCCCGATACGTATGTACGATTGATTCAGGATATATATCACATCACAAAAGCCATTGACCCTACCCGTCCGGTAAACGATGCCAGTGGTGACAATCATGTACTGACAGATATCTGGAGCGTGCATAACTATACACAAGAGAAAGAGAAACTGATTGAGGAACTGAAAATAATAGAGGGTCAAGAACCTTATCGTAATGCACGGGACAAAAAATACCTGGCTGTATATGAAGGACAACCCTATATGCTGGATGAATTTGGCGGTATTGGCTGGATGGCAGCCAAGGACCGCAACAATTCATGGGGCTACGGTGGAATGCCTGCCGATGAAGAGGCCTTCTACGAGCGTCTTGAAGGACAGATCGATGCCTTGATTGCTTCAAAACATGTATGCGGTTTCTGCTATACACAGCTGACAGACGTGGAACAGGAGAAGAATGGCGTTTACTACTACGACCGTCGCCCCAAAATGGATATGAAACGCATCAAAGCTATTTTTGAGAAAATACCCAGCAGACCTGCTAAATAAGACAAACTTATACTTACTGATATGAAAAATAGATTCGGACCTATACTTCTATTGGCATCAGCCCTGCTGGTGCCAACCGGACTTTCGGCACAACTGGGCGGGAAGTTATACCAGCAACGTGCTGACTCCTTGTTACAAAACATCCTCACCCGTTATGAGGTGAAAGAACACGGGTTACTCATGGAGACATACCCCAGAAACTCCAAACAGGAAATTACCTATACAGCCACAGGATCTACTGTTCATCAGCAGGAAGTATCTTTCTTATGGCCCTACTCGGCCATGGTATCGGGATGCGTGTCTTTATACAAAACTTCCGGCAATAAGAAGTATAAGAAGTTAATGGATAAACAGATCAAACCCGGTCTTGACCTCTATTGGGATACCACCCGGGAACCCCATTGTTATCAATCCTATCCGGCCTTTGCCGGTCAGAACGACCGATACTATGACGATAACGACTGGGTAGCCATCGACTTCTGTGATTACTACGAACAGACCCGTAACAAAGAATATCTGAACAAGGCTATTGCCCTGCATAAATATATTTACTCGGGCTGGTCAAACGATCTTGGAGGGGGTATCTACTGGTGTGAACAAAAGAAGGAATCGAAAAACACCTGTTCTAATGCTCCGGCCACCGTATTGTGTATGAAACTGTACAAACTGACCAAAGATAAAAAGTATCTGGAACAAGCCAAAGAAACGTATCAATGGACACGCGACAATCTTTGCGATCCATCCGACCACGTATATTGGGACAACAAGAATCTGGAAGGTAAGATCGGCTATGCTAAGTTTACATATAATAGCGGACAAATGATACAAGCCGGTGTACTGCTTTACCAGGCCACCGGAGACAAACGTTATTTACAGGAAGCACAACAAACGGCAGAAGGTTCTTACCATTTTTTCCTGAAACCACAGCCCACTGTGAAAGGAGAAATGAGATTCTATCCCTCCAGCCCCTGGTTCAACGTTATCTTATTCCGCGGACTGAAAGCACTCTATCTTGTTGACCGGAACGACACTTATGTGAAGGCCATGATTGACAACGTAGATTACGCATGGAGATATACACGTGACGAAAACGGATTACTCAACAGAGACTGGTCCGGCAACAAAAAAGATCAGTTCAAGAGCTTGCTGGAAAACTCCTGTATGATTGAGCTCTATTCGGAGATTAGCGAATTATAGGAATATATAAATCATAAAACAGACAGAAATGAAGAAACACATCGTTGCACTGGCATCGACTTTACTATTATGCAGTGGCTCCTATAGCCAAAATACGCAACCGGAGAAAAAGTCCAAAGCCTACATGGTTGCAGATGCACATCTGGACACTCAATGGAACTGGGATGTCCAAACGACTATTAAACAGTATGTATGGAATACTATTAGCCAGAACTTACTTCTACTAAAGCAGTATCCTGACTATATCTTCAACTTCGAAGGGGGAGTCAAGTATGCATGGATGAAAGAATATTATCCGGCTCAATACGAAGAAATGAAAAAATATATCCGGGAAGGACGCTGGCACGTGAGTGGCTCCAGTTGGGAAGCTAACGATGCTTTGGTGCCCTCAACCGAATCTGCGATTCGTAACGTCATGTTAGGACAGGAATATTACCGGAATGAATTTGGAGTGGAAAGTACAGATATCTTCCTACCGGACTGTTTTGGCTTCGGATGGACACTGCCTACCATTGCAGCTCATTGCGGACTCATCGGGTTCTCATCACAAAAGCTGGACTGGCGTAACAAGCCTTTCTACGGAAAAAGCAAACACCCCTTTACCATCGGATTGTGGCAGGGAATTGATGGTTCTTCCGTCATGCTGGCTCACGGATACGATTATGGCAAAAGATGGAACGATGAGGATTTATCGGAGAACAAGGAACTGTTAGGACTGACCACACGTACCCCACTCAATATGGTGTACCGTTATTACGGCACAGGAGATATTGGCGGATCACCCACATTGGGTTCCGTACGTTCTGTTGAAAAGGGAATAAAAGGAAACGGGCCACTCGAAATCATCAGTGCTACAAGCGACCAGATGTTTAAAGACTTCCAACCTTATAAGGATCATCCGGAATTGCCTGTATTCAACGGAGAGTTACTGATGGACGTACATGGAACAGGCTGCTATACTTCACAAGCAGCCATGAAACTGTACAACCGGCAGAATGAGCTTTTGGGAGATGCAGCAGAAAGAGCAGCCGTAGCCGCCGAATGGCTCAACAAAGCTGCATATCCCGGAGCAACTCTAACAGATGCCTGGAAACGTTTCATCTATCATCAGTTCCATGACGACCTCACCGGAACAAGTATTCCACGTGCCTACGAGTTTTCGTGGAATGACGAGTTAATCTCACTCAAACAATTTTCCGGCGTACTTACCTCTTCCATTCGTTCAATAGCCGGAGACATGGATACACAGGTAAAGGGCATTCCGGTAATACTCTATAATGCATTAGGATTCCCGGTACAGGACATAGCAGAAGTAGAACTGGAATTGCCCACAGCCCCCAAAGGTGTCACAGTATATGACAACAACGGTAAAAAGGTGGCATCACAGTTACTATCCTACACAAACGGAAAAACACATCTGTTGATAGAAGCAACAGTACCGGCTACCGGCTACGCAGTGTACGATGTACGTACTTCCGGCACGGCAAATCGCTTTGCTGCAACAACAAGTAACACACTCGAGAATTCCATCTATAAAATCACATTGGATGAAAAAGGTGATATCACCTCGCTTCTCGACAAGACGCAGAACAAAGAGTTGGTAAAACAGGGTAAAGCCATCCGACTGGCCCTCTTCACCCAAAATAAATCATACCACTGGCCAGCCTGGGAAGTACTAAAAGAAACAATAGACCGGGAACCAATCTCTATCACGGATAATGTGAAAATATCATTGGTAGAAAACGGAGAACTACGTAAAGCAATCTGCATTGAAAAGACACACGGAGAATCGGTGTTTAAGCAATACATCCGGCTCTATGAAGGAAGTCGTGCCGATCGGATCGATTTCTACAATGAAATAGACTGGCAATCAACCAATGCCTTGCTAAAGGCCGAATTCCCTCTGAATATAGAGAATACGGAAGCAACTTATGACTTAGGAATCGGAAGCGTTAAACGTGGAAATAATACCGATATCGCTTACGAGGTATATGCACAATACTGGGCCGACCTGACCAACCAGGACAACAGTTATGGTGTATCGATATTGAATGACAGCAAATATGGCTGGGACAAGCCCAACAACCATACGCTCCGTTTAACGCTGCTCCATACTCCGGAAACGAGTCGGAACTACGCTTATCAGGACAAACAGGACTACGGACATCACAACTTCACGTATAGCCTTGTAGGGCATTCCGGTAAGCTGGATCATGCATCCACCGTAGAGAAGGCAGAACTTATGAACCAACGCCTGAAAGCATTCCAGACTACAAGGCACAAAGGTACACTGGGCAAAGAGTTCTCTTTTGCAACCTCAGACAACCACAACGTAATTATCAAAGCACTCAAGAAAGCAGAAAGCTCAGATGAATATGTAGTGCGCGTGTATGAAACCGGAGGTGAAAAGTCACAGCAAGCTACTTTGTCATTCGCAGGTGATATACTCAATGCGAATGAAGCTGACGGAACAGAAAAAACAATTGGTGCTGCCAGTTTCAATGGAAACAAACTGCAAGTCACTATTAAGCCCTATTCTGTCAAGACATTCAAAGTGCGTTTGAAAGGTGCTGCACAATCTGCATCTGAACCGGAATATGTGAACCTGCCACTAAATTATGACCGCAAATGCGCCTCATTTAATGAATTCCGCGGAGAAGCGAATTTTGAGTCCGGATACTCATACGCTGCAGAACTACTACCGGATTCCATATTCGCAGATCAAATTCCGTTCCGCCTGGGAGAGAAAGAGACATTCAACGGCATGACCTGCAAAGGAGATACGATCTATCTGCCCGACGGACATAAATATACTCATTTATACTTCCTGGCTGCTGCAACGGATGATGATTATACAGCTACATTCTGCTGCGGGAAAAACAAAGCGGAAATCACCGTTCCTTCTTACACCGGTTTCATCGGACAATGGGGACATACCAATCATACCAAAGGGTATCTAAAAGATGCCGAGATAGCTTATGTAGGTACACACCGTCACGCTCCGGGTGAAGATCAGGCATACGAGTTTACGTATATGTTTAAATTCGGTATCGATATTCCCAAAGGCGCAGTAAGCTTTATCCTGCCAAAGAATGACAAGATTGTGCTCTTTGCCGCTACACTGGCCAAAGAAGAACAGCCTGCTGTGAACACTGCATCACAGCTATTCCGTACAGCCATCAAAGAAGAAGCCGGCAAGAAATTATCTACACAGGAAAGTCCGAAAGAAAACTTGCTGAAAACTGCGAAGATCATATCTTATTCAGGCTATATGAACAACCGTGAAAAACCGGAATGCATGATTGATGGAAATAAGGATACCAAATGGTGTGATACAGGTATGACTCCGAACTATGTGGATTTTGATTTAGGAGAGGCACAAGACATCAGTGGCTGGAAACTTGTGAATGCAGGTGAAGAGAGTCACACATATGTTACGAAAGGGTGTTTCCTGCAAGGAAAGAATAATCTGAATGAAGAATGGAAAACACTGGACAGGCTCAACAATAATAAGCGTAATGTTGTTTCACGACAACTGTCAGAACCTGTTAAAGTACGTTACATCCGCTTAATGGTAACCAATCCGACGCAAGACGATGAAGGGAAAGACACCCGCATTTACGGATTTGAAGTTTATAAATAGAAAGCCCTCTTAGAGATCCTTATATAGGAACAGGCTTTTATATATTTCGCCGGTTATCTCGTTATCGAGACTAACCGGCGAAACGGGTTTATAGAGAGTTCGCCAACTACCGGAAACACAAATATGGCTCCTCTTGAAACAAGGAAGCCAGAAGAAAGACGCTAAAAGGAGTAGCAAGGGAGACATAACCCGGTAAGGTCGTAGAGGAACAAGAGATGGCTCGTAAGGGAGCGTTGTTTTACATGTACATGTTTAACAGTACGACATGCACATGTGGAGCAGTACGACATGTGCATGTGGGACAGTACGACATGTGCATGTCGTGCAGCTTTACATGTACATGTAAAACAATGCTTCCCACCAGAGAAAGGAGGTTTACATTACTAAGAGAGGAATCGTCAACGGCAGGCATCATCTGTTCAGCCAAGGTTCAGGATTTAATTTGTCTTTCTCTTTACGCAATTGGAAGTGCAATACAGTACGCCCATTGTCGGAGGCATCAGAAAATACCTGCCCGATAGCCTGCTTCGTACTAACCGTATCTCCCGTCTTAACAGATGCAGAAGAGAGATTACAATATACAGAGATATAATTGCCATGGCGAATTAACACATTGAACAACCCATTGAGTTGGAAAACGGCCGCAACTTTACCATCAAAAATAGCACGAGCCTGCGCACCGGGCTTTCCTTGAATATCAATACCCTTATTATCGAGTTTAACATTGCGTAATCCCTCAACGGCATATTGTCCATAATGGCTGGTAATAATATAAGGACCCGAAATCGGCATAGGTAGCTTACCACGATTACTGACAAAGTTGCCGGATAACTCACGGTCCGCTTTACTCATGCTATAAGCTTCCAGAGGTTCCGCTTTTTTCTTTGTCTCCGTTCCGGAAGAAGTTGATGTTGATTTACCTTCCTTAGCTTCTGACTTTTTACGAGCCTCTGCTTCGCGACGCGCTTCTTCGGCTGCACGCTTACGGGCACGTTCTATTTCCTCGGCTATCAACTTATCAATCCGGGCATTGAGTTGATTGGCTTCACGTCTCTTTTTATTTATTTCGCTTTGTAACCCTTTCTGCTTCTTTTGCAGATTAGCCACCATTTCACGCTTCTGCTTTTCCTGATCTTCAAGTTTCTGCTTCTCTCCTTCGCGTTCTTTCAACAGATTTTCTTTGGCAGTCTTTACCTGCAGCAGCTCTGCTCTTTTCTTCTTGATCTGTTCCTGTTTTTTCAGAATTTCTTCGCCCTGAAGCCGTTGATAAGTAGCATACTCACGCACATAACGAAGACGGCGATACGTCTGTCCCAGGCTCTTGGCCGAAAAAATAAACATCAGTTTTTCTTCTATCGATTTATTACGATAGAGGTATTGGACGGAAGATTCATATTTCTTTTTCTTATCCTGTAAGTCACGCTGAAGTGTACGAAGCTGTCGCTCAAGGACAGACAATTCGCGTTGAAGAGCCTCCACGTCATTATTTATGGCAAGGATATATCGCTTGCGTTCTTCAATCTGCCCCGTTAATGAAGCAAGACTATTAAGTTGGCTTCCTACGTCTTTCTTTGTATTCTTCAACAATGATTCAGTGTCAGCAATCTGCTTTTGCAATTCGCCACGTTTACTTTCCAGCTCTTTAATCAATCTGCTACTCTGAGCAGAAAGCGGAATGACCAGAAACAGAATACATGTTAATCCTACAAAGATACGTTTCATCATAACTTAGTCAGCATATTTAATAGTTCTTCAAGTGGCACCTGGGTGTATCTATCCGAGACTTCGGTAGGTGTCATTGCAAATTCTTTGGACGAGAAATCATATAATCTCACTTTTGCTCTTTCCAGTGAAGGTATGCCCAACTCCTTGCCACTCAACTCGGCTTTCCCTTCCGGGCGTGAAGCACTCAGAAGTAACTTCTCCAATTTAGAGAACCGGGCGTCCTTAGGCAGAATATCATCCAACTCTTTCCGGGAAGCCCTGACATAGCGCTTATTCATCCGATCGATAAGTAATACTTCGTCGGGAGTTATCTCCAACCGGGCTATTTCCGTACGGAGAATAGGCATCAGAATGGAAAGCTGCACACGTTCGCCTCCTTTCATTTTCATTGTTCCCCCCGTCGTTATACTCCCATCAGAGCCGGAGGGTATAGTTAACTGCAGTTTGGATGATAGGTAACAAGGCTCGGCGACAGGCACGTTTGAAGTTATATTCTTTGTGCTTTTACAGCCTGCAAGCATTACTACCAGCAACAATAAATAGAATACGTTTCTCATTCTGCAATGTATTTCTTCTTCTTAATTTTCTCTTTCAGCGTTTTCGATTCACTCCCCATATCAAGAGCCTCTTGCCAATATTTCAATGCGCCATCCACATCACCGGTCATATAATAGATATCTCCGCAATGTTCTACTATCACATCACTTTTCTCCCCATCGCTTTTCATGGCATCATCAATGTAGATACGAGCCTCAGCATAGTTCCCTTTCTCAAAAAGTATCCAGGCATATGTATCAAGATAAGTGGCGTTGCCAGGATCGGCTTTCACCGTCTTATAACTCATTTCCTCAGCCTTATCGAGTTCCCGGCGTTCTACAGACAGATAATAGGCATAATTGTTCAATGCACCAATATTAGAAGGGTTGTAAACCAATGCAGAATCATACGCATTGTATGCCTCCGTCATCATCGCTTTTTTATGGTAAACATCGCCCATGATAGAATAGAAGTCAGATAAGACTTCTTTCTTACTCTCATTTGTAGCATTCGCCAAAGCTTTCTGACAAATAGCAAGTACCTCATCATTACGCTCCGCCTGGCTATAGCCAATAGCGAGATAGAAATAGAACTCAAGTGCTTCGGGAGTAGCCTCTACACCAGGTTCACAGATTTTAATGACCTGTTCAAAATCATTCTTCTGCACAGCTACTTCAAGGAGCATCAGACGGGCAGCTTTATTGGCCGGATCAATCTGGACCACACGCTCCAATACCGGAATCGAAGCTTCCTTCATGTTTTTTGCCCAAAGATATTGTGAATAGAGCATAGGAATCTGATCATCATCCGGGTCCTGCTGCAGGATACGGTCAAAAAGCGAAATCACCTTCGTACTGTCTGCTGTAGCCTGTTCATTTTGGGCAATCACCTGGCGCATTACATTCAGTTTCGTATCTGCAGGTACCTTTTTGTTCATCAGCAAAGAGTCCAGTTGCTGTTTATACAAATCCTGTTGGCCGGTTTGTTCATAATAGGAAGCCAGTGAAAAATGGGCCATCACATTGTCCGGCTCCGTAGCAAGTACCTTCTGATAAATATCGTATGCCTCCTGCTTTTTACCATTCTGCATATACACATCTCCCAGGATTACTTGATAACGCATATCCATAGGATATTCCTTCACCAGGTTCTCAATCTCCCGAAAAGCACTTTTGTCGTCTTTCATCTGCAGATAAATACGGAATTTCTCCATTGTGAGTTGCTCATTCTTCCCCATTATCTCTTCCAGACGATCTAACGTTCCGATCACTTTACCATAATCCTCTTGCTGATTATACAAATCAAGCAAAGCAAACAACGATTCTCTTTTTCCCGGAAAACGGGTAGCCATCATCTCAAGCAATCCTATTGCTTTCTCTTTCTCATTCTGTTGTTGATAAAGGCTGGCAAGTGCCTGGCTATACCAATAATTATCCGGTGCGCTTTCCACCGCAGCCTCCAAAGCAGCCTGGCCTTGTGGCACTTGCTTCAAAAACATATAATACTGCGAAATCTCATAAAGGGCCGAAGCTGCCTGCGGATTAATGGTCAGACAATGTTTCAGCAAATCAAATGCAGCATCATACTCCTTTTTAGTTTTCAATCGCGTTGCTTCGAGGAAAAAGTAGTCATATTTACGCTGTTGCTCGTCCGAGAGGGTAACTAACTGCCGGGCAGGCTTAACAGCACCCGCCTTTCCTACTCGTTGTGAAGAACCGCAAGAAGCAAGTATCAGTATCAACACCCCAAGGAGTAATAATTTTATTTTCATTCGTAATTCGTAATTTGTAGTTCGTAATCTATCCCCTTCCCGTATGCCCGAAGCCACCTGCACCACGCTCCGTATCATTCAGTATTTCCACTTCCTGCCAAGCAGCCTGTTCATGACGGGCTATCACCATCTGTGCAATTCGTTCTCCGTCTTCAATAACAAATGGTTCGGTCGAAAGATTAATCAAAATCACACAGATCTCTCCCCGGTAGTCGGCATCAATCGTTCCCGGAGAATTTAAAACAGTAATCCCTTTCTTTAAAGCCAGACCGCTACGCGGACGAACTTGTGCCTCAAATCCCGGAGGGAGTGCGATATATAATCCGGTAGGAACCAGACAGCGTTGCATAGGGGCCAGAGTCATTGAGTCCGAAAGATTAGCACGAATATCCAGTCCGGCAGAGAGTTCAGTAGCATATGCCGGAAGCGGATGCTTTGATTTATTGATAACTTGTACGTTCATATTCAGTCTGTTTACTATTTAACGGGCGAAAATACATAAATTGTATCGAATTTCCGTACATTTGCAGTTAAATAATGTGCGAATATGGGAACTATGTACTCCCAAATCGTAAATTGTAAATAGCTAAATCATAAATACCCATGATGGATTGGAGGAAATTAATCTCAGCAAAGCGCTTTGGGATGGAAGAGTTTCATGAAGAAAGACAGGAAAACCGTTCGGAATTTCAAAGAGACTATGATCGGCTCATTTTCTCAGCTCCCTTCCGCCGCTTACAGAATAAGACACAGGTATTTCCACTACCGGGTAGTATCTTTGTGCACAATCGGCTCACCCATAGTCTGGAGGTTTCGTGCGTTGGCAGGTCACTGGGTAATGATGTTTCAAAGGCAATACTCTCCCGACAACCGGAATTACAGGACTCTTTCCTACCCGAAATCGGATCCATTGTTTCTGCCGCCTGTCTTGCTCACGATTTGGGTAATCCTCCGTTCGGTCATTCCGGTGAAAAGGCTATCTCCACTTTCTTTTCCGAAGGTAAAGGACAGTTCTTAAAAGATCAACTCCTCCCGGTGGAATGGGATGATTTGACACATTTTGAAGGAAATGCAAACGCTTTCCGGCTCCTTACACATCAATTTGAAGGACGCCGTAAAGGTGGATTTGCCATGACCTATTCTACGCTTGCTTCCATCGTCAAATACCCCTTTTCATCAAGTCTGGCAGGTAAAAAATCCAAATTTGGATTCTTTATCAGTGAAGAAAAAGGATTCCAGCGTATTGCTAATGAACTTGGATTAATTCAACTGAGTGAACAACCTCTGAAATATGCCCGTCATCCGCTGGTCTACCTTGTTGAGGCAGCCGATGATATTTGCTATCAAATGATGGACATTGAAGATGCCCACAAACTAAAAATTCTAACCACCGGGGAGACGAAAGAACTACTGCTGGCTTATTTTAATGAGGAACGACAGGCACATATCCGAAGAACATTCAGCATCGTCAGTGATACAAACGAACAAATTGCCTATCTACGTTCTTCGGTCATAGGATTACTGATAAAAGAATGTACAAGAATATTCCTGGAACATGAAGCAGACATTCTTGCCGGTAACTTCACCGATCCACTGATTAAAAAAATTTCCGAACGCCCCGCACAGGCCTACAAGCGTTGTTCTGAAGTCTCTTTTAACAAGATCTACCGTTCTCGGGATGTGCTTGATATAGAGTTAGCAGGTTTTCAGGTTATCAGCACCCTGCTGGAACTCATGGTCGATGCCGTAACCTCCCCCAACAAAGCTTATTCACAGCTTCTTATCAATCGCGTATCGGGTCAGTACAACATAAAAGCGCCTGCACTCTATGAAAGAATACAGGCGGTACTTGATTATATTTCGGGAATGACTGATGTCTTTGCGCTGGACCTCTACCGCAAAATCAACGGCAACAGTCTTCCTGCGGTGTAAATACTTTATTGACGCCCGAGGTTAACTTACAGTCTTCCGGATGACTTTCGATGAATGATTGGATATGACGCATACGCTTATCCTCAAGAATTTCGTCAACAGCTATCAGAATGCCGGTTTCTTCAACATCTCCAAATTCATAATTAATAGCTGTACCAAACATACGCATTGTAGGGCTTAAACTCATATAGGCATTTACCAATGGAGGAATATTATAGCCTAACTTACGAATCTCACTATTCAGAATCTTGTAATCATCTTTAAATGATTTCTCATAGAATATAGTAGCCAAATCTTTCTCCTCAGTCTCCATTTTCAACGGATTCAACGGAGTGATTAACCCATCTTTATCGCCAAAGTGCTTTTTCAGGAAGTAAAGAATCATATCACGACCCTGACGGTGATAACTGGGATACATCGTTACTTTACCAAAGAAGTATTTCACATTTGGCATCACAACAGTCAACGCTCCCAATCCGTCCCACAAATTATCCAAAGCAAATAAGCCTTTGCTTCCTGCGCGGGTAGACTGATATTCAAGGGTTACGAATGATCGTCCCAGCTCAATTGTAGTAGGCAAATACTCTTTAACAAACTGCTCAGAGAAGTTGAACATATGGGAAGTAGCCAGTATCGGAGCCCCCTTTTCATCAAAACGTACATCTGTACCCAGCAAATAACGGTACCCACCCAAAATCTCCTCCGCTTCCGGATTCCATACAATCAGTTGTTTGTAAGGATTCTCCATTGTATCGTATTCATCGATATCCATAGACAACCCGGTACCTCCTCCTGCTGCACGAAAAGCAATTTCACGCAAACGGCCAATCTCTTTCATTACATTTGGAGAATCTTGTGAAGTAGTAATATAAATATGATTATTACTTTTATTCGTCATGCGCAACCGCTTATCCTCCGTAAGTTCCGCCTTTAGCAGTTCTTTGCTTATCGGTTCAATAATCTCTTCCATATTCCTCGTTAGTGTAGTTGTTCTTTTTCTCTTTATCACAGTTTATATACGATATCCTTAACATACTCCGCCCACTGTGCAGGGGTTTTAGATTTATCAAATGTCTGCCAGGGAATTGGTTTACCGAAAGTGACTGTAAATGTCTTATGACGGTTTTTAAACATTTCATCTGCCAGATAAAGCATAGCTATATTAAATTTTATTCCCAGTGTTTTACAGATATTTGCCAGATTATAAAAGAAATCAGAGTTACGCCCACCAAAATGTACAGGTATTACATCTCTTTGCGCCTGCACACTTTTAACAATAAATGTCTTCTTCCATTCCAAATCCCGGATAATGCCATTCTGTCGTCTTGAGCAGAGTCCTGCCGGAAACATAATTAACTGGTCATCTGATTTAAATCCAGCCTCTACCATTTTCGGAAAATCTTTCGCCTGTTTTCCTGTCTTATTAATAGGAATACAAAGAGGAGCCAGTCCACGCAGGTTCATCAGCAAATCATTTACCAGATATTTCACTTTCCCATTATAGTGTTTACCAAGAACATAGCCTAATGCTACACCATCTTGTCCTCCTAGCGGATGATTGGACACAAATGTATATAAACCATCTTCCGGTAAATTCTCTTCTCCCCTTACTTCCACTTTGGCGTCAAGAAAATCCAAGGAAGCTTCCAGAAAGTCTACTCCTAATTTATCCTTCGACTCACGTAGAAAAACATTAATTTCTTCCTGATGAACAATCCTTTTCAGATAAGAAACTATAAATTTAGGGATATACTTATAATGCTTCGGAGCTTTTGTCCGAAGAATCTTATCGATATCTATTAAAAACAAAGAGTCGTCAGTCATTCGTTATAGATAAAATGATTGTGCAAAATTAATTGTTCTTTTCTATTAATTGCAATAATTTGGCAGAAAATACAGGATTTAGGTTTCTGACGAGAAAAAAGAACACCTGAAAACTATCATATACCACCTAAAAACTATCAATTGATAGTTTTTAGGTGAAAGAAAGACGAATTCACCCCTGTCTCAATCATCAAAACGCCGTAAACTTGCAACATCGAAACAACAACGATATATTCACAATTTAAAAAGCAACGTTTATGAAAAGTTTAAGCTTCAAAAAAGATTTGATAGGAGTTCAGGATGAACTACTTCGTTTCGCATACAAACTAACAACCGACCGAGAAGAAGCCAATGATTTGTTGCAGGAAACCTCATTAAAAGCATTAGACAATGAGGATAAATATATGCCAGATACTAATTTTAAAGGATGGATGTATACCATCATGCGAAATATCTTTATCAACAATTACCGTAAAGTCGTTCGCGACCAGACATTTGTTGATCAGACAGACAACCTTTATCATTTGAGTCTCCCGCAAGAATCAGGTTTTGAGAGCACAGAAAGCTCTTACGACTTAAAAGAGATGCACCGCATTGTCAATTCACTTCCCAAAGAATATAAGGTTCCATTCTCTATGCATGTTTCCGGTTTCAAATATCGTGAGATAGCAGAGAAATTACATCTTCCACTTGGTACTGTGAAGAGTCGTATCTTCTTCACCCGCCAGAAATTACAGGAAGAATTGAAAGATTTCAGATAACCTAAGCCGACACTATATAATTGTCGATTTCCATATAAAATTTAGTGCAGATTTTTAGTTGTGTTCACAGTAGAAGCAAGTAGGAGAAACTCCTTCTTGCTTCTTTTTTTATACTCAAATTCAAAGAAAGCTCCTAATAAAACTCCACAGAATATACTCCATAACATATTTAACTTTTTTTCAGCCACTTGTTATCAAGCTTATCCGAATGTTTCCTTATATTTGGACAACAAATTTGAAACATTGTTCCAAATATGGAAAAAGTAGAAGAATATATGGAAAAAGCAGAAGAGAACTACAAAGTCCCAAACCTTGAAAAAGGAATTGCGATTCTTGAGTACCTATCGCTTTATTCCTTAGGAAGAACACTACAAGCAATCAAATCAGAACTTGATATTTCGCAAACGACCGCCTACCGTATTTTAAATACTTTAGTCCGGTTAGGATACCTTATATATAATGAAGACACAAAACATTATAAATTATCCCGCAAATTATTATCACTTGGATTTAAATCATTAAATGAACATAATTTGCTGGAGGTAGTCCTGCCACATTTACGTAATTTGCGGGATCTAGTAAAAGAGACAGCCTGTTTCGGAGTGTTAGGAGACCAGAAAGGCATTTTCATAGAACAAGCTCAAGGACATCACACTTTCCGGTTTGTTCTATCACCCGGTAAACCCTTTGAACTACATTGTTCGGCACCGGGAAAGGCTATCATGGCTTATCTCCCCTGTAATGTTCGTGACTATTATCTGTCACAAATGGAGTTTACACGCTATAATGCACGTACTATTACTACTCCTGAGGCATATATGGATGAGCTGGAAAAAGTACGAAAGTTAGGCTACGCCATGGACAATGAAGAAGAATTAAGCGGAGTACTCTGCATAGGTGCCCCTATTTTCAATTACACAAGTTATCCATGCGGAGCTATTTGGATATCTGGTCCCAAAGACCGCTTATCTAAGGATGTAGTGCGTAATTCAGTTGAATGTATAAAAGATGCCGCACAAACTATCTCCAAAGAATTAGGATACAATCAGTCTTAAAAACATAAAACATACATACTATGAATACCCCCAAACAAATATTAAAAAAAACATTAGCCACCGCATTCTTTTGTGGTTGTGCTTCCTTCGTTCTGGCGGGGACTCCCCCATTTTTCCCTACAGACATTACCTTAAATTCCAAAGGTGAAATTCTTATTGTAGAAAAGGGGACAAGCCGAATCAGTTTCTTTTCGCCGGACGGTAAAACTTTACTTCGCACCATTCCTGTTGAAGAAACCCCAACTGGTATCCTTCTGGATACCCATAAAGCATATGTCACTACCAGTGCAGCCACCGGACATTTGCAAATTTTATCATTGGAATCAGGACAAAAAGAAGCTACCATTCTAACAGGTTCCGGTGCATGTTCTCCTATTTTCGGGCCTGACAAAAAACATATATATGTATGTAATCAATTCCAGAACACTGTATCAGAAATTGATCCGATAAATCATACGGTTGTACGTTCGGTTAATGTGTTGCGTGAACCTAAATCAGCACAGTTCAGCAAGGATGGCAAATATCTGTTTGTTACCAATTACTTGCCATCTCAACGGGCAGATCTCGACTATGTGGCAGCTTGTGTTTCCGTCATCAGAATGGATGATTTTACCAAAGTAAAAGACATCAAACTGGCCAACGGTAGTAATGCTTTACGTGGTATTTGTATTACACCGGACGGTAAATATATATATGTATCCCATAATTTAGGACGTTTTACAGTTCCCACATCACAATTGCAACAAGGATGGATGAATACCAGTGCCTTCAGCATTATAGATGTGGAAAAACAGGAATTCCTCGGCGCAATTGTAGTCGACGAACCAGAACGTGGAGCAGCAGGTATCTGGAGCATTGCCTGCAATGACGAGTCACTCTTCATCACTCACTCCGGGACACATGAAATCAGCGTTATCGACCATAAAGCCATGCTGAAGAAATTTTTAAGCTATCCTGATAAAGCTATGCTGGATTATGACTTGAGATTTCTGTATGGTCTGCGTAAACGTATCCCACTGAAAGGCAATGGTCCGCGCAAAATGATAATGGAGAACGGAAAACTCTATATTCCCACTTACTTCGCTGACATCCTGAATATCGTAGATACCCAAACAACTGAAATTACCTCGGTTAATCTGAATCCGGACCGGGAAGAGAGTATAGAAAACAAGGGAGAACGCTATTTTAATGATGCCTCTCATTGTTTCCAAAACTGGCAAAGTTGTAATGGTTGCCATCCGGGAGATGCCCGTACAGATGGTATGAACTGGGATTTAATGAATGATGGAGTAGGTAACTCTAAAAACTGCAAAAGTCTTTTATTCAGTCATCCCACCCCTCCAAGCATGATATCAGGCATACGCGAAACAGCAGAATGGGCGGTACGTGCAGGTTTTAAATTCATACAGTTCTTTGATATAACCGAAGAAGATGCCGTATGTGTGGATGCTTATCTGAAATCTCTCCAACCTGTTCCAAGCCCCTATCTGGTAAATGGAGAGTTATCCGACCTGGCCAAAGAAGGAAGAAAGGTATTTGAAAAACTAAAATGCACAGAGTGCCACAGTGGTCCATATTATACAGACCTGAAAATGCACCGTATCGGTGAGGATATTGAGTTCGAAAAAGGTTGGGATACCCCTACCCTACGTGAAGTCTGGCGCACAGCCCCCTATCTTTTTGACGGACGTGCAGCCACGATGGAAGATGTATTTAAGGTACATAAACACGGTATTGAGAAAAAGGTTTCTCAAAAAGAGATTAAAGCGCTAACAGAATACGTAAATTCCTTATAAAAAACAAGACACCATTGGAAAACATGAATTATTGTGATAAAATAAAATATAGCATATATACCACCGAAATTGCTGATTTCGGAACAATGGCAGATACTTTGTTAGCACAGTTACCTCAAAACGAGCACATATTCAGACTAATATTTTTCGGCACACCGACAGATAACAACGAATATGTAATTCGTCGTAACATTTTAAGTGACAAAATACAACAACGTTATACCCAGAAGTTACCTGTATTAAGTTATGTATCCCAACCTGCTTTGGATGGCGGACTTACAATGGAAGTACATAGTTATCAGGCAGATGAGAATGATCATATCACGTATCATCCCAATAAAGGTTTTCCTTACATCACATTGGAAAATGCTGATGGACGTTTTCTCTTTGCAGGAGGCTTTCATAGTGATGTGTTGAATTTCAATACCCAACAACAATCCGTTGAAGTTTTCCGGTTAGCAAGTGAAGTTTTGCATAAGGAAAATTTTCCCATTGAAAATATCATCCGCCAATGGAACTACATTGAACAAATTACAGGATTTGATGGTGCCGATCAACACTACCAGATGTTCAATAATGTGCGTAGCAACTTCTACAACCAGGCTACCTGGAGTTTGGGTTATCCGGCTGCTACAGGTATCGGGAGTAATCTAGGGGGTGTTTTGGTAGATATTGATGCCGCTGTATTTACCCGTCCGGAATGTTTTGCCACTCCTATTGATAATAAATTACAGGTAGCAGCTCATGCCTATTCACCACAAGTACTGGAAACGGCTCATCAGCAAAAATCAACACCAAAGTTTGAACGTGCCAAAAGTATGACGTTTGATGACAGACAACTCATTTATATATCCGGTACAGCCGCAATCCGGGGAGAAGAAAGTCTGGCCGGAGTAGGTCTTGAAAGACAACTCCACATCACTATGGAAAACATAGCCCAACTAACAGGAGACGCACATTTAAAGTTATTGCGTGTGTACCTGAAAAACAAGTCACATTACCAGGAAGCATATAAGCTGCTGAATGACTATCAACTGAATATACCTATTTCTTATATGTGTGCAGATGTATGTAGGGATGAATTGCTAATTGAAATTGAAGGTATTGCCATAAAATAAGACACTGCCTCATCACAATAAATAAAAGAGGAGAAATTACTAACCAAATAAATAAATGAAAATGAAGAAAAGACTTAGAAATTCAGTAACCCTAGGAGTTGTTTTACTCTCAATGGTAGCATGCACAGGCAAAACGTCTACATCAGAGTCAGCTTGCAGTGCCAACGGACAATGTTCCGAACAATGTAAAAATGAATGTAATCAAAATAACTGTAAAAATAAAAAAGAAATGACTTATTCTAAGAAGTACACAAATGCCGATTTTTACAAAGACGGCAAATTCCAGCAAGAAGCTGCTATGGAAGCAATGAAAGACATGTTCGCATTCTATGATGTTCCTTTCACCGAATTAATGGCCAAAGACATGTGGGTTACAGACTTCGGACTAGGAGATTTTGAGAACGTAGGTATGGGTGGTATTTTCTGGGTTAACAACGCAGAACAAAGATACTTTGCACATGCTATCTATCTGCTGCCTGGACAAATGATTCCGGAACATGCTCATGTAGCTACTACATATCCTGCTAAACACGAATCCTGGATGGTTGAAAAAGGATGGGCCTATAACTTCTCTGAAGTAGGAGATGAAACTCCGAATGCCCCTGCAATCCCAGCCACTCATGGTCCTATCAAGAGTAAGAATTTCGTTGTACAAAAGGTAGGCGAAGTACTTCCGTTGAAAGCTTTGACAACCTTCCACTTCCTGATGGCTGGTCCCGAAGGTGCAATTGTTTCAGAATGGGCTACTTACCATGACAATGCCGGTCTTCGTTTTTCGAATTCTAAAGCTGCATTATAATAGTAGAAAAGCATAATACCTTAGAATCAACCTTATGAACAAAATATTGTTAATAACACTCTGTTTCTTATCAGCTTCCGCCTCGGCATTTGCCGGGCCGAAGCCTAAGAAAGCAGAGACATGGATTGATGCTTCAGTAAAAGCCAAATCCGAATTGCGTACGCAACTACAAAAAGCAGGAATGCCAGTCATATCCAAATGGATTAAAGTCAATGACAAGGCAGAGCCTTTTGTTGTGGACTTGAAGAATTGCGATAAGCTGATACTGGTTACCTCCGGTGGTCCTGACGGTAGCAGCTATGATCATGCAGTATGGGGGAATGCCCGCCTGATTGCAGCCGACGGTTCTTCTGTATGGTTGGACCAGACTCCGTTTGAATATGGCGTAGCCGGCTGGGATAAACCAAGAATGAACATCAACGCAAATGGCAAACCCATCCGGATTGCCGGAAAAGCTTATGAGCACGGTGTATTCTGCCATGCTAACGGCACATTGGTCTATCCTGTGAAAGGTAAATACGTACGTTTTGAAGCAGAAGTTGGTATTGACGATGACTCAAGAACGGGTAGTGTATATTTTCAGGCATTGAATATATTGCCTAAAGACATCGCCAATCAGCTGGCAGAAAAATACCCGAATCAGATCGGGATGCTAAGCAGTCAGATGGACGGACTGGATACTTGGTTAATCACCCCCGATGCCTCTGTTGAGAAACAAATTGTAGATGCTTTGGCTGGTAAGATAAAAGATGCTTCTTACTTCAAGAACATCATACGGCAAATAGCAACCGAACAAGACGTAAATACACAGATATACAAATACCTCGAGATATTTGAAAAAATGCAAAATGTATACGAGGTACAGAATGAATTGGAGTGGCTGAATATAAATGCAATCAAACTGGCATTCGCTGATATGAAACAACAGCAAGGGTTTGATGTAGCCAAATACCAGCCTTTGCTCGACGAACTAATAAGCCTTTCTCAAAAAGGTTTCGACGGCATTTATAAAGGCGACACACAAGCATTGTCCAATGCCCGCAAAGCATTGAAAAACAAGCAAGCCATTCTGCTTGGTAACCCTTTACTCAATGGCGACAAAATTGTTGCTACTCGTTTCAAACTGGGTTCAAAGGCACATACAGCTATGGCTCCGGATTTAGGCACACAATCTAATAACTGGAGCAATCAGGAATCTGCACGCCGTAGTGGATTTAATGCTGAAATAGTAGAATTGTCTAACCTGCGTGGTGACATTCAGATGCGTCAAATATACAAACCACAGAACTCATCCTCTATCGCAGACCTTAAAATGCATTGGGATGGCGACCGGGTTATGTTTACTGCAACCATGCCCGACAATCGGTGGAATATATATGAAGTAAAGCTGGACGGTACCGGTCACAGAATGCTAATAGAAAATGAAGAACCGGATCTGGAATTCTACGACGGTACATATCTACCTGACGGGCGTATGATAGCAACTTCTAATATTGGTTATCAAGGTGTACCTTGTGTCAGTGGTTCTGATCCTGTAGGTAATATGGTGCTTTATGATCCCAAAACCAAAAACATGCGTCGCCTTACATTTGACCAGGATGCCAACTGGAATCCGGTTATCATGAATAATGGTAGAGTAATGTATACTCGTTGGGAATATACCGACCTGATGCACTACTATTCCCGCTTTGTAATGCATATGAACCCGGACGGAACAGAACAAAAAGCCCTGTTTGGAAGCGGTTGTGCTTTCCCTAACAGTACATTCGATATTCAACCTCTGCCTAATCATGCGTCTGCTTTTGTAGGTATTATTTCCGGTCACCACGGTGTTGCCCGCTCCGGCCGTTTAATTTTGTTTGACCCAACCAAAGCCCGCAAAGGCACTGCCGGTATGCTTCAGGAAATTCCATATCGGAACCGTCCGATAGTAGAATTGGTTAAAGATGAATTAGTAAACGGCGTATGGCCACAATTCATCAAACCTACTCCATTGAATGACAAATATTATCTGGTAGCCGCCAAGCTGAACCCACAAGATTTATGGGGTATTTATCTGGTGGATGTATTTGATAACGTAACTTGTCTGATGAAACAGGAAGGCGAAGGATACATCAGTCCGATTGTTGTGCGTAAGACAACTACTCCTCCGGCTATACCTGACAGGGTAAAACTGAATGAAAAAGAAGCAACTGTATTTATCCAGGATATATACGAAGGTGAAGGATTGCGTAATGTACCTCGTGGTACTGTAAAAGAACTCCGTCTGCATGCTTATGAGTATGCATATCTGAAAACTGTTTCGGATCATAACTGGCATGGTATCCAGAGCGGATGGGACATTAAACGTCAACTCGGAACAGTTCCTGTGGAAGAAGACGGTTCTGTTATCTTCAAAATACCAGCCAATACGCCAATCTCCATCCAGCCGATTGATAAAGACGGAGCTGCTATACAGCTGATGCGTAGTTGGTTGACCGGACAACCGGGTGAAGTTGTCTCCTGTATCGGGTGTCACGAAGATCAGAACCAGATTCCTGTGCCTAAGCGTGTAATTGCATCTCAACGTGCACCACACTCTATAAAAGCACCAGAAGGTGGTGTCCGTTCATTTACATTCGATCTTGAAGTACAGCCGATTCTCGACCGTGCTTGTATTGCCTGTCATAACGGCGAAAAAGCATTCGACCTCCGTGCCGGTGCAAAAGACGAACGTGGATATGGTCCTTCTTATCTGAATCTACATCCGTATGTTCATCGTCAGGGTCCGGAAGCTGATATGGCAGTTCTTCAACCCTATGAATATCATGCCAATACCAGCGAATTAATCCGTATCCTTAAAAAGGGACATGCAAATGTGAAGCTGACTGACAAAGAATGGAGAACATTGTATACATGGATTGATTACAATGCACCGGATAAGGGTTACTTCAATGCTAATAAGATCAAAGATTTCCCATATCAGGGTTTTGATCAGATTGAACGCCGTACAGAACTCACCAACAAATATGGCAACGGTATGGGAGTAAACTGGAAGAAAGAGATTGCTGACTATGCAACCTATCTGAAAGGTAAAGGAGAAATTACTCCGGTCCTTCCGGCAGCAACAGCTCCTGTAAAAGAGAAGAATGTAAAAGTGAAAAACTGGCCTTTCGATGCCAACGCAATCAAAGCGATGCTGGCAAACGAAAAGGAAACACGCAAAGAAGTTGTATTGGCTCCCGGAGTTAAACTCACCTTCGTTCGTATTCCTGCCGGAGAATTCGCTATGGGTAGCTGGAACGGATCTGCTGATAATCGTCCGGTATCTAAAGTAAAAATTGCAAAACCATTCTGGATGGGTGAAGTAGAAATCACCAATGAACAATACAATGTCATTTTCCCCGACCACGACAGTCGTTATGTAGACCAGTTATGGAAAGACCATGTACATTTCGGTTACCCTGCCAACCAGCCGGAACAACCTGTTATCCGTGTTAGTTATGAAGATGCTATGGCGTATTGTAAACAACTGAGCGAAAAGACCGGCCTCAACATCACCCTCCCCACAGAGGCACAATGGGAATGGGCGTGTCGTGCAGGAAGTGATTCTGATTTCTGGTATGGTAATAGCAATACGGATTTTGGTAAATTGGAGAACTTTGCAGACGAAAGTTGCAATAAAATGGCTGTAAGTGGCGTTAATCCACAACCAATGTCTAAGAATTCATACTGGTACAAATATTACTCTTATCTGCCTAAAGAGGAGAGTGTCAATGACGGAGCAATGAACCAGGTTGATTCTAAAAATTACCAGGCCAATCCATTTGGATTATATAGCATGCACGGAAATATAGCAGAATGGACCCGTTCGGATTACATACCTTATCCTTACACCGAAAAGGTAAAGAATCCTTCGGAATTCAAAGTAGTACGTGGTGGTTCTTATATTGAACGTCCTAAAGTCTCAACTTCTTATGCCCGTAAAGCCTACTACCCGCATCAGCGAGTATTCAATGTAGGATTCCGCGTAATTATTGAAGACTAATTAAACAGTTGACAGTGGACAATTGACAATTGACAGTGAGCAGGCCAACTGCCCACTGTCTACCGTCAACTCTTCATTGTCAATTGTCAACTATCAGCTGCCAACTGTTATCAATTGTCAACTCTAAAAGTGATTTTCCTATGAAAGTAAATTTCCACAAGCCCTTCTCTTCTTATGTAACAACCATTGTGTTGTTACTGATTTATGCTGTTGCACTCGCTGCCGCTACTTTCATTGAAAAATACCATGGCACTGCAACAGCCAAAACGGTCATCTACTATTCGCCTCTGTTCTTTTTGCTTCAATTATTGATGGTTATCAATTTTGTAGCAATTGTTATCAAGCGCCAATATCTTAAAAGCCGGAAATGGGGTATGTTAGTCACTCATTTTGCTTTTATCATCATTTTCCTGGGTGCTTTTACCTCTTTCCTTTTCAGTGAAGAAGGTATCCTTCATCTTCGCGAAGGAGAAACGAGCAACCAAATCGCCGTTCGCTCCGCCGATAATAACACAAGTATCCACACCTTACCCTTCTCTGTGGAACTAAAGAAATTTACGTTGACCCGCTATCCGGGTTCTTCCAGTCCCTCTTCCTATGAAAGTGAAGTTGTAGTACATGTGGACGGTGAAACACGTCCCGAACGAATATTTATGAACAATGTGTTAGATGTAAAGGGCTACCGGTTCTTTCAGGCATCTTATGATCCGGACGAACAAGGTACGATTCTCTCTGTCAACCGGGATGTTGCAGGACGCAACATCACTTACACAGGGTATCTTTTGCTTGTCATCGGACTGGTTCTATGCTTTATTGGCAAGAATACCCGATTCATGTCATTGAGCCGTCGGTTAAAAGAATTACATACTGCAACTAAGATAATAGCCTGTCTGCTCTTCTTTATGCCCTTTCCTTCTGAAAGCAGAGCAAACGAGAATAACTCCCCAATGATGGATATCGTACAGAAACATAAAATTTCTCCTGCACATGCCGAAGTTTTTGGTTCTTTACCAATCCAGTCAAATAGTGGGCGTACCATGCCAATCAACACTTTTTCTTCCCAAATACTCCGAAAGCTACATAAATCGGATAAAATCGGAGGTTTAAACTCTGACCAATTCCTTATCAGTTTACTGGTGATGCCAGATGTATGGATGCGCATACCATTTATTGCCGTATCCAATCCAGAGTTAGCAAGTTATTATAATCTGCCTGCCAAACAATGTGCATACGCGGAAGTGTTTGACAATAACGGCTACTACAAGTTACAGGAGAAGCTGGAAGAAGCATATAACAAAATGCCTAACCAACGTACCCGATTCGACAAAGATTTGATGAAATTGGATGAACAGATCAACATCTTCCACCAGCTTATCAACCGTCAGATGCTGAATCTCTTTCCAAAAGAAGATGATCCCAACCATAAGTGGTATGCTCCCGGAGATGACCTTTCGGCTTTTACAGGAAAGGACTCCATGTTCGTAGCCCGTATTATGGACTGGTATCTGGAAGAGGTACAGGAAGGTCTGAAAAGTAACGACTGGACAAAGGCCAACGAAGTTGCCGGCATGATCAGTACTTACCAGCAAGCCAAAAACAAAACACTCGACATCAGCCCTAAAAAGATACAGTCTGAACTGAAATATAATAAGATGGATGTATTTCGCTATTGTAAAATCGGTTATCTTATTTTGGGTGGTCTGCTGCTCATCTTTACATTCATCGTACAGTTTCAGCAGAAACGCTGGATAAAGTCTATGGTCTGGATATTGGGGATTCTGGTGCTTATCGTGTTCCATTATCACATGTACGGTATGGGAATGCGGTGGTATATTGGCGGATATGCTCCCTGGAGCAATTCATACGAGACAATGGTATATGTGGCCTGGGCTACGGTTCTTGCCGGTCTACTGTTTGTACGCCGCAATACAATTACTTTAGCACTGGCTACCTTGTTCGGTGGTATCATTCTTTTTGTATCCGGTCTGAACTGGATGGATCCGGAAATAAGTCCCTTAGTTCCGGTACTTAAATCTCCCTGGCTAATGTTCCATGTTGCCATTATTGTAGCTGCCTATGGTTTCTTCGGCGTCAGTTGCCTGATGGGATTAACCAATATGGTTTTGATGATCTTCGCCGGCAAGAAACGAACGAGTCAGCTGATTATTCGTATCAAAGAGTTAAGTATCATCAATGAAATGTCATTGCTGGTAGCGCTGGCTTTGATGACGATCGGTACTTTCCTGGGGGCCGTCTGGGCAAATGAATCCTGGGGACGCTACTGGGGATGGGATCCTAAAGAAACCTGGGCACTGATTACTATGGTTGTTTATGCCATTGTCACCCACCTGCACCTGATAAAACGTTGTAATACCCTTTGGTTATTCAATGTCGCTTCAGTCATCGCATTTTCATCCGTATTAATGACCTTCTTCGGAGTCAACTATTTCCTTAGCGGAATGCACTCATATGGACAGAACGACAATGTAAACAATATATTGATCTACCTGTACTTTGCCTCAATTGTTATTATTGTATTAGCATTTTTCTCTTACAGGAGTTGGAAAAAGAATCCTGAGTTAAATCCGAACAAGTCATAAACCAATAGTTATTATAAACACTTAAAACGAATAAATTATGAGAACATTCAACCACGTAGGTATCGTCACTACCGAACACAAAGAAGGCGCCTTCTTTAATGAAGGGCTCAGCGTATGGCTGACAGACTATAGCAAAAGTCCTAACAGAATCGAGTTTCTTAAATTCGAAGAAGGCAGTTGTATGCCCGAATTGGTACAAAAGCAAGGTCACATTGCCTATACAGTACCCTCTCTGGAAGAAGAGCTAAAAGGTAAGAAGGTTATTTTTGGCCCTGCCGTATGCGATGAACACCTCACTATTGCTTTCATAGAAGAAGAGGGTATTTCTATCGAACTAATGGAAATTAAATAAAAACTAATCTCAAAATAAGGAGGAAAACATCATGTCAGACATCAAAACTAAATTTATCAACAACCCCGAACAAATTACTCCCGAATTGTTGGAAGGCTATGTAATGGCTTATGCCGATCAAGTAAAACTGGGAGGTGAAAATATTGTAGTACGTGCCCATGCAAAGGACGAAAGTAAAGTAGCTATTGTCACCTTAGGTGGCTCCGGTCATGAACCAGCATTGAGTGGTTTCGTTGGCGAAGGTATGCTGGATTGTTCTGTAGTAGGAGATATTTTTGCAGCTCCCGGTGCACAACGTGTATTCCAGGCATTGCAGCTGATGAAACGTGAAGCAGGTATATTACTGGTCGTATTGAATCACTCCGGTGATATAATGAGTGCAAACATGGCTTGCCAGTTGGCAGAACGTGTAGGAATCAAAGTAAAACAAATATTGACACATGATGACATCAGTGCCGGAATTGATGCCAACACAGAAGATCGTCGTGGGCTGGCCGGTTGTGTTCCTTTGTATAAAATATTAGGAGCAGCAGCAGAAGAAGGCAAGTCATTAGACGAGCTTATCGAAATCGGCGAACGATATAACAATAAGGTAGCCACACTTGCTGTAGCTATGCGTTCTTGTACCCATCCTCAGAATGGCGCAACAATCACGGATCTGCCTGCCGGTATCATGGAGATAGGAATGGGCCAACACGGCGAAGGTGGTGGCGGTCAAAAACCGCTTGTATCAGCCGATGCTACAGCTGCCGAAATGGTAGACCTGCTTTGCCAGCAGCTCAAACCCAAAGCCGGAGATAAAATGATGCTTATCATCAACGGTGTAGGTGCCACTACTCACATGGAACTGAATATCATATTCCGCAAAGCTTATAAGGAACTGGAAGCACGTGGTCTGCAAGTAGTTGTAAGCCGTATACAGGAGATATTGACCGTACAGGAACAAGCAGGTTTCCAAATGATTATGGGTATCCTGGACGAAGATCATATCGACTATTTGAAGAACAAACGTGCTAACGCACCTTACTGGACAACTATTGGCAAATAAAAGCAAAAGAAAATGACACAACTGACTATTGATAACTTCAAAACAATGCTCACCACAGCTTTAGCAAATATCAAAGCACGTGAAGATGAGTTTTCCAAGCTGGATGCCGTTATTGGTGACGGTGACCACGGACAAGCGATCGTAACAGCCATGAGCGCTATTGTTGCCACTGCCGAGAAAGGGACTGAATTTAAATCGATGCTGAACGACATGGGATTCGATGTTATGTTACAAGTAAGCGGTTCAACCAGTACTTTGCTGGGAGCTTTCTTCCTTGGCATGAGTGATCATGTAAGTGGCACACAATTGGATGCGGCTGCTGTAAAAGCCATGTTCGCCGGCGGACTTACTAACGTACAAAAGCAGACTAAAGCTCAGAAAGGTGATAAAACAATGATGGATGCCCTGATACCTGCTGTCGAAGCTATTCAGAATTGCCCTTCAGACGATATCAAAGAATTGATAAATGCAGGAGCCGAAGCAGCTTTGGCGGGTGCTGAGTCCACAATTGAACTTAAAGCTAATTTCGGACGTGCACGCAACTATGGTGAACGGTCTATAGGCTATATGGATAGCGGCGCTGCTTCCTGGAGTTGTATGTTCGCTTCATTCTCAGAAGCTATAAAGTAAAAATGTATTTCGAATAAATATCAAATATAAAGAAATGGCAGATTTAGATGATTTAAGAGAAGGTGCAAATTTTGGTTTAGACATTGCATCTCAACAACAACACTTTCACGTGAAAGGTGCAGAAAATGCAGCATGGGGTATGAAAGACCGTTTATCACGTATCTTTAACCCCCAAACAGGTAAATCCGTTATGTTGGCTTGCGACCACGGTTTTATCATGGGGCCTACTTCAGGACTCGAACGTATTGACTTGAATATAGTCCCGTTAATGGAATATGCAGACTGCCTGATGTGTACACGAGGCATTTTACAGTCGGTTATCCCTGCTAATACAAAAACTCCTATCTGTCTGCGCTCTGATGCCGGTACTTCCATCCTTACTGATCTGAACGACAATGTACTGATTGATGTAGAAGACGCTATCCGTATGAACGTATCAGCCATGGCTGTTATGTTGGCTATTGGTGACGAAGCACACGAAGCAAAAACCGTAGCCAATTTGTATAAAGCTGTAGACAAAGCAAGTCGTTACAATATTCCCGTGATGGGGGTAACAGCCGTAGGTAAACAAATGGCACGCGATGCCCGTTATTTTGGCTTAGCATCCCGCATCTGTGCTGAGAACGGTGCCAACATTGTAAAGACCTACTATTGCGAGGGATTTGAGAAAGTGGCAGCAGCCTGTCCGGTTCCTGTAGTTATTGCCGGAGGTAAGAAACTCCCCGAGAAAGAAGCACTTGAGTTATGTTATAACGCGATCAACGATGGTGCTGCCGGGGTAGATATGGGACGCAATGTATTCCAAAGTGAATCGCCTGCGGCTATGATCCAGGCTGTACATGCTGTAGTGCATGACGGATTGACTCCGGAACAAGGTTTTGAAATGTTCCAGGATTTATCTAAATAATCAACTAATTGAGAATTGGGAATCGATCAAATCAGGTTCCCAATTTTCAATTAACACACATACATTATGAAGAGAATATTATTTTTTCTATGTTTTACTCTCCCACTCTTCCTTAATATCTCCGGAAAAAACAAAGCTGAGAAATTATTATTAGGTGGTTCGGGATGGAATAAGATCGTCATTATAGACAAAGATTCAAAACAAATAGAGTGGGAACATCCTTTACAGAAAGGTTGGGAATGTAACTCTGTAGCTGCGACTCCGGACGGAAATATTTTATTTTCCTACGCCAAAGGTGCCAAAGTAATCAACCGGGATCATAAGGAGATCTGGAATATTACAGCACCTGAAGGTTGTGAAATGCAAACTGCCCGCGTGTTATCCAACGGTAATTACCTGTTAGCTTGGACAGGACATCCGGCTGTCATTATGGAAGTGAGCCCGAAGGGTAAAATTCTCTCCCGTACAGAATATGAAACAGGGATTGACCGCGCCCACTCTCAGTTTCGCCAACTGAATAAAAACAAGCGTGGAAATTACCTCATTCCTCTCATATCTACCTCTGAAGTACGTGAAATTTCTCCTTCCGGCAAACTAATCAACTCTTTCAAAGTAGAAGGTACACCCTTCACTACATTAGAGTCAACTGATGGTAACTATTGGATTGCTTGTGGTGACGGGCATGCCTTAATCGAAACCAATCCGAATGACGGTCAAATCATCCGGCGTTATAATGAGAATGATATCAAAGGAGTCCGGCTTTTCTTCACAGCCGGTCTTTGTAAAAGTGCTGATGATAACCTTTATATATGCAACTGGCAAGGGCACAGTCATGACGCCAATGCAGCAAACAGTCCTCAACTTTTCGAAATAAACCAAAAAGGAGAAGTGATCTGGAGCCTAAACGACAATCAAACATTTGGAATGATATCAGCAGTCAGTACGATAAACTGACCCTATACAACAGAATAACTATAAACTCCCCGGAATATTAAATAAAAGGGGAGCTTATAGTTATCACATCAGCTACAAAAACATACAAAATCAGGTTGAAAATTTTGTAATTCAATATATTCTCCAGATAATCCCATTCACGGTTAGCAATGAATACTCCACATGCTCTACTTCCTATACAAACGACTTTAACTGTAACTTTATGAGAAAATATATTCCTACTCGAAAGTAAGCATATCACCAAATTCATTTTTTTTTATCTCAAAGTTCTTAATAACTTATCATATTTATCATTGCCCGTTATACCTTTGGAGTAGTTCTTTATATCTCATTTTATATAGTACGTAAAGAGACGAAATTAATACAAACAAATAATGGCTTCTTCATAAATCATTTATTTTCAACAGGAATTTTAGTTATCCATATATAAAAAGATTCCTGATGTACTTCCATAAAGTTTAGTATTTTAATAATTATGAAATGATTTCACTTCCATTCGGAGATATCCAAATTTTCACAACATAACAGTATTCAAACTATATTTCAAAGGTTCTGTTCAACAAAAACATAAGTTGTAAAATTATAAAAATTACCAGATATTTTTAGATACCTATATCAAAATGTTTTCTATCTTCACAGTCTGTAGCATTTAGTCTATCCACATAATATAAAGCTAGATGCAATCAACCTTTTAAACAACCTCAAAACTTCTTCTTACACCCCCAATTATCCAATCTTTAGTGATCCCTCAATACTACCTCAAATACTTTCGATAATATTCTTGAGGAATATCTGCTTTAATCCCCCATCCCTCTGCATATTCATTATGAATAATATGTTTAACAGCATACGACTCAGCTTTTTTAAACTTAAAATGATCTGTTTTAGTATTCCATACAATATGAGTTATGAGATTAGAAATACTATCAAACTTTGAACGCGAATTAGTACCTGCAAAAGAGTTTAATGACAAAGTAAAAATTAAAGAATCATTTGGATAAATAGTCGTATTTTCAGCACTAAATGATAAATTTTCAGAAAACAAGGGTAGAGAGTCTCCATTAATAAGGTAACAAGTCACTGAATTACGATCTTGGTTCATTTGATCTTTATCAAAAGGAATTTTTCCTAAGACTATAGTATCTATACCATGATTTACCACTCTACAATTAAAAAAGAGATACCCATATCCTGTCACTAAAGTTGTATCTTTCTCTGAGACAAGCATAAATACGTTATCTATCTCTAATTTGGGGTCTTCTTTTATTGATAAATTATTGCAATTACAAGCCATCAATACCAATAATAGAATCCATACTATATTATTTACGTTCTTTCTTCTCATAATATCTTTACTCGTATCACACAATTCAGTTTTACCATTTACCACTATAGACATATTGAATTCTTTTATTTACATAAAGATATTGCCAAATGCAGTAAGGATGAGTGGCCAAATCATTCGCAAAAAATCTCCGTGGGTCAACACAACGAAAAGTAAAGTACTTTCTTGTCTTTTTAAACAGACGATTCGTATATAAGCCGTCACAGAAGAAACAAGCTCCCTTATAAAAGAAAATATTTTTATGCCATCCATAATTAAACTGTTGACTACCAACAGGAACATTTTCAATTACAATTGACGCACTATCCCTACTCATTTTCTGTACAAGAAAAGAAAAATTATTTTCCACATACCTTCCCGTTTTCTCCATATAAAATTCATTTGTAAGCTTTATAACAGAATCAAGCAATATATTCAGTTCATTATCTACTTCATAAACCCTAAACTTCATAGTTATAGAATCTTCAGACACATAAGGTCGAAAACGAACAAATTCTTCTTCTTTTGTTGATGAAATTACTTCATACCTATCCGTAATATTATAATAATCTGTACTTCGACAAGCACACAGCATAACCAATATAATCAATAAACAATAAGTATTCTTTTTCATTGAGCGAATTTTAAAAACATAATCTTAATGAGTTATTTACATGGATAATATTTTCCTTCATATAATATTCTTGTTTTCCCTTTAAAATATAAAATAGTTCGTTGAAATATAATTAATTACATTTTTTCATTAGCCCTACATTTAAAATTAATTATTGTAAAATTGAACAATTTTTATCATAATAAATACCAGTATTATCTCAAATTCTAGCATTAAAGTACCTATATTATGAATATTATTGAACTATTCCTCATCACAATACGGAACCCACTCTTTCAGACCCTCTACATCAATAATTGTTGAATAAGAGTTAACCTTGACGATAAAAAATAAATTTATAAACCGTGCTTTTCTATTAACAAAATCAACATCTATATCAAGCGGAAAACGTTTTTCTTCAGTGTTTAATAATTTAGTTCTTAAAGCTTCTCCATCTACAAATATACATTTATATAAGTATTTATTATTGGTTGTATCAATATAGAATGGAGAGATTCTCTGTGTTGCAGAAAAAATAGCTATTCCTTTTGATAAATTTAGATTCAAGTTGAAAACTTTCTTGATGTATTTTTCAACTTGTTTTGATACAGGTAAGTAGTAAATAGAATCTTTATTAAGGTTATTTGCAAAGGGCATGCTCTTTGCAACATTTTCACTACAATTAATTGCTACATTATCAATATCTAAAGGAATAAAAAAAGAGATACTTGTATAATCAATTGGAATTGAATATGATTGGTTATTGATTCTTTTTATTTTTTGATTATAAGAATAGATAATTTCATCTTTGAGAAATCTTGTCACATAATATCCCTTTATATTAACCAAGGAATCTACAGTCTGAGAAAATCCATTAAAAGTGATGCCAATAAAGGCAAATAAACAAATAAGTAACTTATCCATAAATTATTATTTTTTAGTCCATAACCGTCCAACTGCATCGCCTGTTGATCTTGGCAAATCTCGTTTATTAAATATTATTTTTGTGAATTTATCACTCATACTTAGATAGTTATGGGATGTAATAGTACTCCCCTATTTATCATCATATTCCTTTTGTGCATTAATACAGAAAGATACAAAAATACATACACATGTAATAAAAAACTTAGTTTTCACAAAATTGATCATTTAAATTTAACAACTAAAGCCCCATTAGTCTTTACTAATGTGATTTTGCTAATTAAGAGTTTTAGCAAGACCAAAAATGCGTGTTAATTTTGCCTTTTATCAAGATATTTTTGATTATAATATTTCTCATTTGTTTTTATATTAATCAAACTATCCCGACTATACAAAAAATGCATATCAGATATATCAGGAACATTATATCCTTCAACATCTGTAGGGTAAACAATTAATTCATTATCAATTAATGTATACTTAATCATCATTAAGCTACCTATCCCTCCATAACGTTTCCAATATTCTAAAATTGAATCATTTCTTAAAATAATAGATTTCACATCGCTCTCCACGATTTTTTCCCTGATTTCATTTTCACTATAAATATCTGAATCAATAGAAGGTATAAACCTATATACCTGAGTATCAAAACCAATTTTACATGACACAATAACAAATGCAATAAGCATCAATGATACGAAAAGAAATAAATTCTGTTTCATGGTAAAAGTTCATATATAGGTATTAAATCGTAAATTCTGCTCCCACAAAATTATAAAATGTCCATAGCATCAGATACAGAAGGGGCTATATCTGTAATCCCTAATTATTTATATTCTTTCTGTTACATTTAAACTACATCAGTAAACTATCACGAAGATACACATACTCCTTCTCTCCAATTTTATAAAGACATGGCATAGTTTCAGGGAGATTTATATGAATCTTTCGATTTAAAACTTTTGTATCTAAATTAATACTATCCAGAGGAGGTATATAATACAATGAATCACGTAATAATGAATATATCTTCAGGGGATATTCACAATAAGAGACTCCATCAAATCTTAAAGGATCACATTTCAAAATTAAATTTATAGGAGCTCCTGTTTTACCCTCCTGTTCCAGAGAAAAGGGAGGAACATTATAAATCCCAGGGAAAACATCCAGAAGATAAATCTTAGAAACAGAAAATTCAAACGGCTGATTACCATTCTTAAGTAAAAAACGGCCCTTAATATTTGAAGATAAATCTAAATAGAAAGAAGAATCAGATTTATTGTAAATCTCAATATACAAATATATTTCCAATAAATCAGAAAAAAGAGATACTGAGTTATCCTTACCACAAATCCGAACAGACGAGATAGTCATATCCACTAAAGGATCTACTTTTACATCCTCTAAACAACGAAAATTACGTATAGCTTCTATATCATAATAACTCTCCAGTTCTCTTTTTCGGGTAAACATACTTTTATCACACGACTTACATTTAAAAAAATACCATGTAAAATTACTATATTGAGTCCCTTCTAAATATGGCCATATTTTATCTACTATTTTACCAGGCAATTTTGGCTTACCTTGCAAATAAAACAAAAAATATTTACCATTATATTCTATAATATCAGTTGGTTCTCGATCTTCTATTGATTCAGGGATAAAAGATCCATCTCCAATTATTACATAAGAATAAAAATCAGAATACGTAAGTCCTACAATCTGTGTAAATTGAGATAATGAATCAGTGTTAGCCAAATGTTTTAAATGATCTAATAACTCTTCATCTATTTTATTAGGATTTATATTTACCTGGCAACTACTCAATAATATCACAACGAATAGGCAACTTCTACTTATAATATCAATCATCTTCATCATTCCATTTTTTAATTATATAATCCATAAAAGAACATATCTTCGTCAAATTCACCTGATTTTTTCCACCATCTGATCCCACATTAACCATTTAGCCTAAAATATACATTCCATGAACGCAGTTCTGATAGTAATCCCCTTATGCCTCATCAAACATAATGTGCAAATGAATATCTACAATTGTCTCCAATTCCTCAAATTTAAATATTCAAAAAACAAATGAAGCAGATCTCTTTAGCATCGTACATGAGCAAACTTGCTGAAACTATTTGCAAAAATCCATACTATCTCTTTGCATGTTAAAAAAATTCTTAAAATAAAGACAATCAATCTGACATTTTTTACTGTTAACAATTATCCGGGTAGCAAAAATTCCATCAGATGGACGTATACCATTGGTTAATTCTTCCTTTTTGATCTCATCAAGGTTCCAATCGGCCACCAATTTCATCATATAACTTATAAAAGTCTGTTGATTTGTAATTTGAAATGTTTTCCCGAAATCTTCGGAATTAATCGATAATGTATCGTTTTTATTCCAAATCATTAAATATGAACTAGACAGGTCAACCTCTCTATGTATTTGAAGAATAAAAATCGTGTCTATCGGATGATTAAGCTTCATCTCATTCAGTATATTTGTTTTTTCTCTTAATTTATAATAACAATTTATATCTCTATTTGCTAGAGGTTCTATTGCAAGTTGCTTTTCCTTGATTTCCTTGGATATCTTACTCCAATTTTGTCCTGATAGCTCTCCCATTGTTAGGGCTAACAAACTAAATAAAATTATGATCTTTGTTTTCATTTTAGTAAATATATGGGGTTGTTGGTATAGACCTATTTCCTATTCTTACCATTGTTTTATAAAATAAGCTTGTATTCGTTCTTGAATCAAGCAACCTTGTAGAGTTGTATCCTGGACTATAGTGAGTTCTAAGTGAGAGCCCATGTTCTGATCTTAGTTGATTTTCAACATGAGTTGCATATTTCTCTGCATTAGGTATAGTCTTGTTTCCAATAGTTGTCCAAGTAGACGCATCATAAGTTTTATTCCAGACATCCTGTACGTGTGCCATTTCGTGGCCGAGTCCAATATAAGAAGGTCTTGTTGTATTACCAGCTTGATCAGGTCCACCTGTGTTAGAAGTAGGATCCCAAATAATGTACTTCCCATTAGGATCTGCTGCATTTGTTTGACTACCTCTTGTCTTACCTATTTGAACAGTATTAGTTGAATTAACCAAATCATCAGCCAATGCCAAACCTTTAGTTCCACTTCTCAATTTAGTTAATGCAGTTGTTAAACCAACAACGAATTGATCCCCTCCAGAATACAAATTACCACTACTATCAAGGAATCCATAATTACCTTGAGCATCTTGTCCATAATAATATGTTGTATTTACAACATTACCATTTACCATTGAAGTCACAACAGTAGTTATACTATCTCCCCTTAAATCCACGTTGTTTATCGGATTATTATCACAATACGCATATGGACTCATTGAATAATACTTCTCACACAATGGATCCATCGTATGAAAACGACCTATTGCCGAATCATAATGCCTTGCACCAAAATCATACCAATCCAGTCTATGCATTCGCTCTAAATATTTACCTCCATATTTATATTGTTGTACTGCTGTTCCCATTCCTTGACCAAACAAACCACCAAAAGGATAGTAGTGAGTTATCTGTTCAAAACTACTATTTTGATCCATCACTACACGGTTATTTCCCTGGTAATCTTTCATATAATAATGATACATAGGATTACCATTTTTAAATGTAATATAGCCACAATCTAGTAAAATTCTACTCAAAACACCATTTTCATAAATTATATTGCCACAATAATCAATTGTTTCATTTACACTAAAAGTGTTCTGTTGCTCTAACTCTGAATTCAATGGAATAACAAAAAACGTAGAATTAGCAGAATTCATATGTAATGAAGAAGAAAGAGGAAAAGATATAGAAGAATATGTTGAAGTACCATATTCCTTACGCAGCTTCACTCCGTCAGCACTATAAGAATAACGAATTATATCACCATTGTTACTAAAAGAGAGATAATTAGGTAAATTCAAACAATTATATTGGATCTCATTTATTCGTCTACTCAAATTCTTAATCAGATTACCATTGGAATCATAAAAAAATTCCTGCTCCCCCGAATAGTCATAATCCACATAATCAAAAGCACCTTCATAAATTGGGTCGAATGCAGATTCGTCAGTAATTTTCCTTAATTGATTACCTGTATATTCCATTGTTAATTCATCTATAAGTTCATAATAAAGTTGGCCTGATATTACCTCAGATAACCCATAACGTTTCAAAAGTACCAAATTTCCCATTTTATCATAGCCATAATTAACAGTATAGTCCGGATCATAATTTGTATCCTCATCTGCGTTTTCTTCGGTATACATAGCTTTCGTTAATCGATTTAGCCCATCATAACTAAACTTATAACTACGTACCACATCTTCTTCAATATCAACTCCCCAATTCATTTGACTAATATTTCCATTATAACAAGGAGAAGTACTATCTGTATAATACAACTGTTGATTAAACGGACCGCTTATTCCCGTTATCCAATTACGAATATTGTAAAAATAATTACAACCCCAAAGTGCATCATGAATATTTTCTACCCATAAACGTCCTAATTCATCATACCAATTTTCTGATAAAATGACTTCTTCATTCTCATCTAATTTGTGTCGTATACTTTTTAAACGTTCTGAATGATCATACGAATAAGTGTATTCCTCTTTTAAAACAGGTTGGTATGGTACTGAATGACAATGGTGATGTTTCAGCAGCTTACCAGTAAACGTATATCGATAAAAATCGGCTTCATATCCACCCAAATGGTTAGTAGAACGTTGTTGAATTATACGATCTTTAGCATCATAATACAAAACCTTTATAATTTCTCCCATTGTATTATCTATAAGAAAATCACGAGTACCTGTCAATTTTCCCTTACCCGACACTTCATCATTCTCTGAATAAACATAACGGGAACCATAACTATTTTCCTCATCATATAGTAGATTAATGGATTTATTAGATAAAACTGGAAGACTTAAAAAGTGGTAACAATCATAATAATAAACCTTTAAAAGCTTAGTTTCAGTACTATTAAGCGTTATCCCCTCAAAAGTATAACCTGTACCCATAAAGCCCGCTTCAGGTAATGTATAATTAAAAGATGCAACCACTCTAGTAGAAGAAATAGAAGCTATATCTAAAACATTGCAAAGTCCTTGTAAAACAGGACGATCAAACACATCAGATAGAGTAAACATCCACTGTCCTTTTCTACGTTGTTCCCCATCCTGAGTAAGTACTAAACGATCCGAAAGATCATAAACCATATATATAGGAGCGCACCCGGGTAGAATTTTCTCAATACAACGATTACGTATATCATACTTATAACGATACGCGTATAGCTCTAGTTCACTTACACTGACTCTTTCACTTACTTGTGGAGGAAGAACACAACGTAAATTACCATATACATCATAAATATAACGAGTATCATAATTTTCACCATTGTTTACCTGTCGTAAAAGGATCAAATTATTTTTGCTATCCTTAAACTGATAAGATACATTACCATCTTCATCGATTGTTTTCACGATAGATAATTGTCCGATAGGATAATTACCACAATATACCGGAATATCTCCTTCTAATTTATATTGAGGACAAGGATAATCAGTTCCATTAAGAAGATATTCTGTGCCTACAGGGTGATTTATCCAAGCATTTCCCGGACCATGTTCGTTTAAAATACGATTTAATGGAGAAGCCTCATAAGATGGATGCGAATAAGCCACTTCATCACGATAATAAGTTGAAGAAGCCGCTTTTAATATGGATGGTAAAACATATTCACCGTTACCTACTATAGGCACAGGAAGCCAATGAAGGCTATCCCGACCTATACAATCATATTCATGAAATACAACAAGGTCTTTTCCGTTAGGAGCAAATCCACGTTGTACTTCTTGGGTAAGACGCCCAAGACCATCAAAATAACAAATTTTCTCAGTACTTCCAGAATCAAGCATAGTACTAACACGAACAAAGTTATAATCCATACTTTGAGAGAAAATGGGAGACGTTGACAATAGTGACCATAAAATTAATGGTATGTATATATTATGTTTCATAATCATTATTTTCATTGAATTTTAAAAATATACTCAAAACTATTTATCGTTTCAGTATTTTATTTCCATAAACCAAATTGTTTACTTGTATACGTAACAAATATTCTCCTACTGGATAATCATTCATTGGAATAATAGAGCACTGTTTTTCATCTTTCTTATATAAGGAATACTGTTGAGACAACTGGCGTCCCTGCATATCATAGATAATTAAATATACCTCCGCTTTTTCGTGAAGTATACAATCGACTAACAACTGTCCCAAATTGTTAATTCCATAATTATAAGTAATATGAGTATCTTTATAACAATCATAAGATTGCATATCCGTATTTTCCCTACCATTATACTCTTTTTCATTCGTTTTAGTACGCATAACCTGATTATCGGGATCATTCTTCAGCGTATAATACTGTTCATGTGGGGGATAATAAAAAGACGTTAAAAAATGGTCCGACCATTTTCCATTTCTAAAAATTGCGCTTTTAACTGTTTCAAATACAGGATAACGATACCCTTCAGCGTACCAGTACCAAGTATCAATTTTTAAAAAAGTAGAAGCTTTTTGTAATCTAAAATCAATACTATCACATTTTAAATCAAAGGATATGGAATCTTTTTGCAAAGAATATCTATCCATTACGGGTACGATACTTTCCACCATCCTCTTCTGTGCATGAATCCGCACAACATTTCGTAAAGTATCTCCTCCAGGAAGTAATAATTCCCCTGTAGCATCCGCTGTCACTGTAGATTTCCCACATATATGAACATTTAAGCGATTACAATACTTTCCCTTACCATCAAAATAGTCTGTCAACACACATCCATAAAAGAAAGGAAAAACGAGAAGAAGCTCTGGTTTACTATAATTAAGCAAAGTTGTAGGGTTTTCATATCCCAATAATAAAAGAGAATCACTATATAGTCTATAATAATACATTGTACGATTTTCAGTACCAACAATAGTATCAGAATGCATGCCTTCAACATTATAATTTAAGTTATAATATTCGTCAACAGGTATTATATCTCTGAAATTCCATATTATATTTTCTCCCCCACTACCTGGTTTCTCATAAGCTATTTGCTGTTTAACTAATCGATCTCCATGTCGTGGTAAGTTATTACATACTTCCAAAGTGTTCTGAGCTAATATATCCCCAAAAGAGCTCCTACAAACCATTAGTAAAATGGATATTTTTATACTTATTTTCATAACATATCAAAATTAATGGCCATAATTATATTGATATTTTTGAACAGCCAAGCCGTCAACATCAATAATCTCACATAATCTCCCCAAAGTATCATAATGATAAGATCGACTTTGACCTGCCGGACTTACTATTTGTATTACTCCAACCAATGGTTGATGTATAAAAGTAGTAACATGGGCTTTATTCATTGAAGGATGTTGACGTAACATATCTATTTTTGAACAGATATAGTCATCGTCAAAAGATTTACGTAAAGATATAACAACGGCATCTGTAAGAAGGACCTTTACAGCTTCGTAGCTTGCATTTTTAATTTCAGCTATTGGGTACTGATTGTTATATCCCCATAAATAAACAGTCGAAAGTCCACTGTTATCTATGATCTGTACGGGGTTATCCACTTCATCATAAGTACAGGACATTTTTTCATAATATCCCGGCGCCATTACAAAACTATTTTTATTGACAGTGGAACTAACATATCCTGGTACACCCGAACCCAACAAACTGACAGACTCTACCTGTCCGGGATTATCAACCCTATAACGGGAAATGATACCACTTACTACTTTAGAAGTGATGCTATCTTCTTCAACCTCTTCTATTACAGCAGAAATATTATTTGCTGTTATCATTCTTTGTATAAAAGGAATAGCAGTACCATAGTAATACGGATAACGTCGAGTACGTGTACGGACTTGCCCATCCGAGGTATGTACCGTAGTTGTATTGAGTTGTGCTTGCTGATCATAAGTATAAGTCGTAGTTGTTACCAATTGGCGAGGACCATCATAAGTCGTTTCTGTAATCTTTTCCAAAAGAATATCACCGGAATTTATTTCTTCGGGGAAATGCTCAACAAGCCCATTACCAACCGGCAAATACCTTTCTATGTAAGACAGTGTTAAAGGATCACTTATCTCTGCCTGGATATACGAATCCAAAGTACTATTATAACGAGTCATATATATAATATTACGTTTATATGACTGAAGATTGTGGATCTTAATACCGCTGTTGAAAATCTTGTGCTTATACTCTTTAGAATGTATTAGTTTGTATTCACCATTTTCATATTTATATGTATTTTCTGCCTGAATTTTCCCAAGACGCCAATCTTCCTGAAAACTTTTCAGATTTGTGTCCAAGATCTGACTGCGGAGATGGAACCCATAAGCTTCGGGAGGAGTATAAATATATTCTTTTTTCCCATATTTAGAACCGACCGCATCTTCATACTCCGTTACTTTCTGGTAATAGATAGGAGCTCCATTACCATAATACAAATCTTCAATAGCATTAGAATAAATAACCGTTTTAAGTGCTGTGGGATAATCCAAATACGTTTTATCGTAATATTCATCAATGGGGGTATCACCTATATACAAAACATTTTGACGACATAAGAAAACGTTTTCAGATTCTGAGAAAGGAGCATGCAAACCGCGAATAATACCAGTCCCATCCTCTCCGTAAACATAATATTTCCTACTGGCAACTGTCCCGTCAGCTTGACAATTTAATATACTAGCTACTCGCGCGCCACCCGAAGGTATCGTACGCCAACCTCCATCTATACGATTACATTCAAATTCAAAATCTGTATATCCACCAGTTGGGTAAGTGATTCGTTTCAATAGACCTTTTAAAGCATATTGTGGTTGAACATTGTTTTCCATCTCCATATAAAGCAGATAATTTCCTCCTATAAAATAATTAAGAAGCATCTGATCTAAATAGTTGTTACTTAAATAATGTGGAGTTTCTATTTGCATAAAAGGAACATTTATATCTACATTATCTGTACGATCGTGTGTCGTTCCGCGAAGTCCTCCCCAAAAGTCACAACCTATTGTAAAATTGCTAAAAGCATGCATACTTGAATAATCGAATTTATAAGTTTCGCTGGGATTTCCAACAATTTGAATCTTATCCAAATAGTTAGTCAGGCTATTTCTTTCTGCTGACACCTTCTGCCCGACACAAGTTTGAGTAAATGCTATTTCACGTACTTGTTGCTGCGAACTATCTACAATTTTTATAGAAGACAGATATTCATAAAGTGTGTTGTAATTGAATAACAATTTATTCCCATTAAACTTAATAACAGAGGGTACCAAACGTTCCTGAACACGTTTACCATTTACAAATTGCATTTCGCCCAATTGATATGTATTATCAACATAATCGGTCTCAGTATATACAGGAGGATCTTCACAATATTCTGGAAAAATAAATCGCGTATAATCCTGAGATACAGTATAATTGATCACATGAGGATAATTTATATTCTGAAAAGGTATTTTCTTAAGAATATCCTTTAGTGTTATTTCAGCACTCCCCGGAAACATATTTGAAATATCATCTGCAAAAAAGACCCGACGTACTTCAGTTAACCCATCAGGCTGCCCTAAAGGAATACTCATATTTTCATACAGTTCGGAACTCTCTACAAATGTATATGAAACTCTACTTGAAAGTTGACGATAAGAAAATTGTATTGTATCCAGCTTTGAAGGAGATATTATCTCACGACATTTCCATGATGAAATATAAGTACCTAAGTCTATACCAGGAGTTCCCGGATCATTTTTTTCTATAGTAGTAGTGGTCCCCCCAAATAAATAAACGGTCCCATCCGTATCCGTTACACGAAATCCTAAAGTAGAGGTTCCTGTAGGAAGAATTACTTCAAATCTAATTCCCGTATAAGGTACCGGAACTAATGTTATTCCTTCATTTTGGGACTTTCGAAGATAAAAACAACCCGACTTACCCTTTAATCTATAATAATATTTATCAGATTGAGTATCAATCTCATTATTAAGCATTCGTAAACGATTATAGGGGGTATAAGTATTAGCAAAATCAAAATTTGTAAGTTTCCCAAATGGGACTCGTTCATACTCATTATAATAATAACCGGATAATTGCCTAAAATCATCATGCCCTCTAATCTCTCGTACAATCTGAAAATCAGAACTCAGCGACCAGCCCAATCCTGTATAAGCACTTTCTTCTTTTGCCTTAAATCCTCCGGCATGATAGCTAATTACAAGCGGCAAACTACTCTCACGGCCTTTCAGCTCAAAAAGAGGAATTTCTATCCGGGGAACACCTGTATTATAATCTACCGGGAAATTAATACACTTGGCTAAACTCGCAGCTTCTGGAGCAGGAGGAGGTTTTACCGGATAACTGAATTGTGAAGGAACACCTTGAGCCAATAAAGGGGATACAAATGATCCTAATAGGATAATACAAAATAAATAATGGCTTTTCATAAGCGCTAAATTTAAAATTAACCATTGTAAAAATAGGCAATTTTTAACAAAATGATTATCTGCATTATCTCAAATATTATCAATAAAGTATCTATTTCAAGAATATAAAACTTTCACTATAGAAAAAAGACAAATAAAACTATATAGGCCTCCTCTTTATCAAAAGGAATAGGTACAACCATATATCAAATAAAGATATATCACAATTCATTAATCATACATAGTTTTATCTATTCAGAACTAAAATCAACAAAAGAATTATCTAAATTAAACCCAATAAAGTAATAAAAAACTCATCGCCTTTCGGCGATGAGCATCTATAAAAATCTCAATATAAATCCACTATTACTTTTTCCTTCGTAAACGTTCCGTCAGCCTGTTGCACCGGCTCTTCCATTCTCCACTTCATAGTAACCGATTTACCCAAATAATCGAGAATCTGATAGAGCGTTTCGTTCCTGAAAGTAGCCCTATATTTATACTCTTTCCCCGATATATTATTAAATTGGATATCAATATTAAAATGCCGTGACAATCTCTTCAACATATCAGGTAAAGGAGTATCTCTAAATATCAATTTACCGTCTTTCCAGGCTATCTTCTCAAATACATCAACCTCAGATTTGACAAATTGCGACGCCTTTTTGTCATAAAGCAGACGTTCACCCGGCTGTAAAGACTCAGCTTCCTCATATCCGGGTATAAGTACATTTACATGTCCGGATTCCAGCACTGTCTCAACATAACCTTCATTTTCATAGGAACTGACATTAAAACAGGTCCCGGTTACAAACACACGCACTCCCGAAGGAGTATTAACATAAAAAGGATGCTCTTTATCAGATTGTACTTCAAAATATGCTTCGCCTTGCAAATCCACCTCGCGTATATTTTTTCTAAAGATGACCGGATAACGAAGTGTACTTCCCGAGTTTAGCCAAACGACCGAATTATCTGGCAATTCATAACGCACCACAGAACCTGTAGAAGCTGTTATACTCGCATATTGTATTTTTTCATCCGACGATTCATTAAAATACAAATAACCTAATATCACAGAGGAGAGAAATAAGGGCAAAGCCAGAAATGCAGCACACCGGATCAATTGGTGCTGCAATCTTTTATTCTTCTTTCTTCTTATCTGATTTTGAGTTTTCCCAAAAGCAGTTTGTACATCAATCGTTTCCATCTCTCTGATGTCATCTCCCAAAGCCAATGCCATCCGAAGGTCCTGAAATAGTCTTCGGTGCTCCTCCGACTCATTCAATAGGATCTCCACCTTCTTTTGCTCGGCTTCAGTGCATAAGCCTTTACAATAGCGAAAAAATAAATCTGAATCTTTATATTCCATTTGTTTTTAAGTTATCTTTTTCGTTTTTCAACTATTACCGGATAAATTATAATCGGGTAAATCGTTGGTCTGCTTAAACTATCTACTATTTGGGATGCCAATTTACTGTATTCTTGTCGAATAATTAATAAAAACATAAAACTAATTTTCTCTAAGAATCATAAAATCATAAATATATATCCCACGGCTTTTCAATGTATACTCACCTTATCTATATTACAATTAAAACCACCTCCAAAGGACAACTCCTCTTCTATTTTTGAAAAAACAGTCCTAATCAGTACCTTTACAAAGCACTATTTACTATTTTTGTGACGACTTTGGCTATGATACAATAATAAATACCCTAACAGCAGATGCAATGAGAATACGCCTTCGCGAAAGTAATAACGAGAAAGAATTCAGAAAGCTGTATGAAGAATACTATGCTCCTTTCTGTCTGTATGCGAAGAGATTCATAAATGATATGACAGTCTGTGAAGACCTCGTTTCCGACGTATTTGTTTCTCTCTGGGATAAACGGGATTCAATCGAATTAAAAAAAGAGACAGCAACCGCATATCTGAAAATATGCGTGCGCAACAGTTGCCTCAACCACCTGAAACACATGGAATATGAATGGAACTACAATGAGTTCTGTCAAAAGCAGTCTCCCATCTATGCCACAGAGACAGACAGTGTATATACTTTGAACGAACTTTATGATATGCTATACAAAACACTGCAACGCCTTCCCGAAAACTACCGCATTGTATTTATCAAAAGCTTCTTTGAAGGTAAAACGCATGCCGAAATTGCACAAGATATGAATCTTAGTGTAAAATCGATCAATCGATATAAACAGAAAACAATGGAATTACTCAGAGAAGAACTCAAAGAGTATCTGCCTGTATTGCTTCTAATAATATTACAGCACAGATTATAATCAAATCTTGCTATGGATTAATCCCAAAAAAATTGATTAATTTATTTACCATATCACAATCAATTAGAATGAATACCCCAAAGCCCCAGACCAGGCAGTGAAAACATTATGTTGTGAAAACGTATCTCTTGTTCCCTCAAATTGCCCACGAATCATTATAGCATGTCTCGACTTTTTAGATACAGGAATCTGTAAACCCAGATTCACATAATATCCAGGAAAAGCTCCTCCAAAAGGTACCATTCGTATATCTCTTACTTTGTATTTAGCCGACAAAAATCCACTGACAATTCCACCGACTCCAATAAAGGGACGCACCGCTCCAACAGGATAAGTATAACATCCTCCTAATTTTCCAGAGAGCAGTATACTCGAATAACTACTCTCCTTGCCTGCATCTTTCGCCGATAGCTTAGACAAAGACAAATCGACAACCAGGCTGAGTGAACTCATCCAACGAGGACAGGAAATAGCTGCATTTATACCTACCAGATATGCCAGATCGGGATTACCATATTCTTTTAAATCATCTAAAAAAACATAATGCAACAACCCTGCATATGGAGTTACAGCCAACCTGAGTTTAGGCTTATCTTCCTTCGCCGTCAACGTTATGCATTTGTCTTCACTATTGCATACAGTATCATGATAAGTTCTCACAAGCTCAATCAACCCCTTATGTGTAAAAGGGGTATGATCTATTTTATCATGGAGTGTCGAAGAGTCCCGGAAAACATAATGTAATGTCGGGATATAGCGATTCACTTCTTTTTTAAACTTACGCCCATCCTCTTCTGTCTTTTCTATCACAGGTGCATCCAGTTTTACCAATCGCCCCTGACTCTCCAAAAAATAAAACTCTTCATTATCATCATTCTCATAATAATACAAATTCTTCATTCCTTGAAACAGACATTCAAGAAAAAGTTGGTTGGCAACACTATCATGTTTCAACTCAATAGAATGTGAAATATATAACTTTCCTTCATCCTCAAAACGATATCCCCAAATATCACCAGGATAATAAGCTGTAGGAGATACATCAGCATCCTGTTTAAACACACAACACCGTGCATTCATTTTATCTGTTCGCAAATCAATTAGACCATGCACAGTATCTTGTTCAAGGGTAATAATATATCCCGGAGAATAATTATTTTGAGCAGATATCATATGTGAGACTAAAAACAACAAAGAGCTAATTAATAACCGTTTTATATCCATCTTCTTATAAATATTTATCTTAATCCATTAACTATCAAATCATAAACAAATAGAATTGCCATCATACCAGCACTTACCAACCAAGTATAAATCCAAAAAGGCGAATCATACAAAAATATAATAAAAGCTACCACTACCAAAGGGGTACTAATGCAAACGTAGCGCCAATTTAATTCAGCCGTTGCAAGACGGTAATTAAATCTATTTGATTTAAAAGCACGATAGGTATAGGCCACATTAAAATTAAAGATATACATACCCATCACAAAAAGCGTACATTGAAACGCCAAATAAGCATCACCATATCTATTCCACCACAATAAATACATCCCAATTAGACATATAGTGAACCGATATTTCAACAAGAATTCTACAAACTTCATTACTTTTCTACTATTTTATCAACGCCTTTTGATATCCCTGTGGAAACAGCTGTAGCAGCAGCCTCCGCTGATTTATCTCCATAACTTTGTGCTTTTTCCATTGACTCTTTAGCTCGCTGAATACGAGATTCTCTCGAAGAGTTTCCTCGCGCTACCCTCTTATCATGATCCGCTTGTCGATATAAGTTTTTTGCTTCTGATGAAGACTGTTTCATTGATTTAGTTTTATTTCCTGTCATACTACCGGCTTGTCCGCTAATTACATCTAAACCAACTTTTCCCATATCAACTTTACCGTCCTGTAAATATTGTCCTCCAGCACTTACTATTGCATCTGCTACCACCTGTTTACCAACTTTTGTAATAGTTGCAGCAGTATGGCTCTTCATAGCATAATTAGCTATTTTACTAATCTTGCCTAAAGCATTAAAGATTCCTGTTCCTGCAGCACCAGACAATGCAGAAACTGCAATAGATGTCTTATTTATATCTGTCCATGGGTTACTATTACCTGTAGCATAGTTACTTGCTACCTGGATCATATAATCCATACCGCCCCCAACCAATGCTCCGATTATCCCAAATTCACCATCCGGATCAACATGTTTTATTGGTTCAGCATAACAATATACATAAGGAGACCATGCATATAAGTCTTCAGAAGCCGGATCAAAGGTAGTCCACGCACCTAAAACCGGATCATAAGACCTTTTCCCAAAATCATACCAATTTAATCCATGTATCCTATCCAGCTCTTTACTACCATACTTGTAGGCTTGTTTATTCGTACTTATCCCTTCTCCAAACAAACTACCATAAGGATAATAATGGTTCACTTCTTCTACTGTTCCATATTGATCTACGACAACTCTATTATTCCCCTGATGATCACGTAAATAATAATGATAAACAGGCATATTTCCATTCAAAGTGATATATCCTTCTTCTGTTAAAATCTTACTCAGCTCTCCATCTTCATAAACAAAATTACTGCAATAATCAGTATAAGTATATCCTTTATAATGTGCCCGAACTAAGGCAGAATTATCCATACTCTGAAAACCAGGAAACGGATCGACTATTTCTTCAAGTTTAGTATACGATTCCTTACGACGCTTTACTCCATCCGCACTATATTGATAATCTATATATCCACTCTTATGCAAAATAATTTGTGAGGGCAAATTTAGACTATTATATTGAATCGAAGTAATATTCTTGTTCAAATCTCTGATAAGATTTCCATTTGCATCATAAAAATACTCCTGAAGTTTAGATGCACCATCTTCAAAATTAAAAGCACCACTGTAGAGTGGGTCAAATCCGGAAGATAAATCTTTCACACTCTTTAGTTGATTACCATTATACTCCAACTCTAAATTATCAATTGATTCAAACGAATTTGGCAAAGCAGAAAGTCCGATACGTTCAAGACGAGTAATTCCACCCATCTTATTATACTGATAACTAACATCATAAATATCGAGTAAACCATCACTCTGTTGATAAGAAGCTTTAGTCAAACGATCCAAACCATCGTAAGTAAAATTATATCTTCGAGTCAATAATTCATCACCTGACTTCCAGAACATAGCACTAATATTACCATTATAATAAGAAGTATTAGTTCCATCTTTTTCATTATAAAGTAACTTTTGAGTAAATTTCGACCCAGTGATACCAGTTAACCAATTACGAATATTGTAGGTATATGTACTTTTAAGTAAATCATTACGATGATAAGTTTTAGTTGATAATCGCCCTAATTCGTCATAAGTATTTTCAGACAGCACAACAACAGGCGCATTAGGTGCCAATTGATGGGTTACTTTTATCAATCGGTCTGCATGATCATAAGTATATTTATAAATTTCAGCTTTTGTTGGCTTCTTTAAATATTGATTAGCACTAACAACTTGCAAAGGTTTACCTGTAAAAGTGTAAATAGTAGCAGTTATTTTATGTCCTCCAAGATGATCTTCCTGAGTAACCCGGATAGGGCGTCCCTTTATATCATAATAAGTTGCAGAATATAATTTAACATTACTATTCAAAACAAAAGTTATTCCCCCCGTCAGAAAGCCGTTTGCAGCTACAGTTTGAACAGGAAATTTGCTACGATTTTGAAAACCGGGAAGTGATATAAAAGAGTAATCATCATAATAGTTTATTTGATGAACAGCTGGAGAAGAAAGTTCAAAGCTGGAACTATATCCACTATTTTCAATTCCAGAAGCTACAATTTCGCCACCACTTTTTGCCAACGAACATACCACAATATCCTCACTCGCCAAAGAGGTATTTGTATTCTTGCATATCCCTTTTACGGTCAACCGGCGAAAACTATCATATAGATAAAAAGTCCATTCTAATTTTTCCCTCTGTGCCCCATCTTGTGAAAAGATTAAATTGTCAGCCTGATCATATATATACTTTATAGATTGGCAACCTGGGAGTTTCTTCTCAATACAATGTCCCCAATTATCATACTTATACTGATAAGCATACAGATTCAAATCAGGTTCATCTTGATAACTTGGCGGAAGAACAAGAACCAAATTGTCACAAGAATCATAAACAAAATAAGTATCATGTGGTACCGTTTTCTGCATTTGTCTACTCAATATTTTACGATTTAACTTATCGATAAATACATATGATTCGTTGCCATCTTCATCTATATTTTCTGTTATAGACAACTCTCCTTCAGCGTAATTCCCATTTTGAAATAAAACACCTGTTGATGAAACTTGATACAGTTTACAACATAGATTACCTGTAGCAACATTAAACAAATGCCGGGTTACGACAGGTTTCTTCAGTCTCTCACCTGCACCAGCTTTTGCAATGAGCCTATTTAGAGGTGAAGAGTCATAAGTAAACTCTTCATAAGGTTCTTGATCATCATCATAAGTCGTATGAGCTGCTGCAGGAAATTCTATTGCAGTCAAAAATTCTTTCTTACTCACACAAGGAAGCCAGCTATACAAAAGACGCCCTGCCTCATCATATTCCTGCAAAGTTATCAGATTAGATTTTAAAGGAGTGATTCCCTTTTGAATACCCACCGATGGACGTCCCAATCCATCATAATATTGAATACTCTCTATATACTTACCAGTATCATCAATCATCGTCCGAGAGAGAATATAGTTCTGGCTCTTATCCTGTGAAAAAGAATTCATAGAAAAACAAAGCCCCAAAAGCAACAATATATATATAATTTTCATACTTATTTTATTCAATAAAAGTTATCTATCAAGAATCACTGCCTATAATTATAAATAAAACTTTGAACAATCTTTCCATCGTGATCTTGTATTGACATCAGTCTTCCAAATAGATCATAGTTATAAGTCATTTTCATTCCTGAAGGGGATATTATCATTTGTATTCCCCATGGTACTTTATAATTATAAGTTGTAACTAAAGATTTTTTTAACAATGAACGTAAATTTTCAACAGGAGCCATCACCGGAGAAAGAGAATTCTCTAATTCATTTACATTGCCAAGATACGAGATGACTTCTTCATAAGTTGCATTACGTATCTCCGCTATGGGGTACACGCCCTTATAGCTCCATAAATAAGCAACAGATATATTATCCCCTCCTGTAAGCTGCAATATTTTACCATATTTATTATATAGATCTATCGAATACTTTTTTTTGTAATATGAGCTATAATTAGACAAAGGTAAAGGAGAAGATGGTTGTAAATTATAGATTGTCTTAGGCAAAATCATTCCTAAAGTATCAATATAAATAGTTTTTTCTGCCTTTGTAACTAATTCATTTCTCAAATCGAGAGTTTCGATAGAAATATTTTTCAGATTACAAGATCTCATTTTTAATGATAGAGGATCAGTATAATCTGTTGCATATTTATAACGAATCTGTTTCTTCGTTTTATCACTATTTATATACTCCACAAAAGAAGGTAAATCATTAGAATACGAATATATATATACTTTAGATTTCATCCCAGATGATGCCTCATTATCAGCAAAAGTAGTAATAACCTCTTCTTTTAAAGCCCATCTTTCAGATGGCACATCATAGAATTTCATATACATATATTCATAATCAGTAGTAGCAAGCGTTGAAAAAACCAAAGGAGTATATGCCTTAAAAGCTTTAGTTATTTCTTTTTTATCACAAGCATATTGATAATCAGTTTTTTCCACTTTCCAATCATCATCATTATATACAATTTTAGACTTCAAGAGCCCATTTCTAAGATCTCCTTTTGTAGGAAAACCAGGTATATACATTTCTGTACTTGACAATGGTTCATCTTGAGTGTTATAATAGTAATAATCAGTATACCCTTCAACTACAGCCTCACGTACTCTTACCATATCATAGCCTACTGGAGCGCCCATTGCCGAAAAACTGAAAGGAGTATATGGATAGGACAGACCACATACATAAAAAGCCGTTATGGGAACAATATGTGGAGGTACGCTTCCCGGATTATACCCACCCTCAAAGTCGACACTTCGAGTAATAAAAGGGTATGTAAAAATGGGATTACTCATTAAAATCCCTGTGCTTTTACCTTGTCTAGAATAAATTATTTTTTTATCCAAGACTTGTTTCTGATCAAATGTACTATAAATCCTTTTTACCCTAACTCCTCCTCCTTTAGAAACAAACTCATACTCTTTAGGTACTAAAATATTTTTATAAGCTTTGACTGTTAATCCAAATTTATGCCCTGTTATAATATTCCCATCTTCAATATGAACGGTATACTTCCCGATAGGAAGGCTTAATTCGAATTTAAATACCTTACTAAATTGGTCTTTCTCAAGAGATATTTCCTTGACTATTTTACCTGATTCGTCCTTCAAAAATGCACATCTATAAAAAGATGTATAGTCCTCATCTACAGATTCATAAACAATAGCCATCCACGTAAGAGTCACAGTCGTTTTCTCTGTTAATTCAAAAGAAAAATAGGTTGATAAATCCTCGAGTCCTTCATTTTCTTCTGGATCTTCCCAAACAAAATTTCGATAATAGGCTGTTCCTAATTCCACCATCTTTGGTTCAACAGTAACGTTACTTCCATTAGACAGAGCATGAGGTTCATATTCAAAATGAGTTATTAACCCCGTAGGATACTTTATTGATGACAACATGCCACAAGTTATATCTTTATCACTCACAACTAAACTTCTACCTAAAAAAGATAAATCAAAAGGCGCCCTATCCGATGAAAACGGATTATTTTGCTTTAACCTGAATTCTGGCACATATGTTATATTATTTACGTAAGGTGATGATGATTGTTGCGATGCAGTCCCCCATTTCGTTCCTGAAGCAGATTTCCCATTATAATATCCCCAAGAATCTATTGCATTCGAATATTTATCCGGAAGAGAAGATGCCCTATCGTAATCGAACTCATACATATGCCGCTCATTATCAACCCTATCGATAATTTTCTTAAGAAAAAGACGACAACTTTTATAATCCGACAAAACCCCTGTATACTTATATTCAAGAATTATGTCCTTCAATAGAGTATTCAACTTATCCTTGATTTGTATCCCTGCTACCTTCTTCGGAATCGCACTAAATTTAGCTGATTCGATATCCATTCTGTCATCAGTTATAATTTCTGCAGTCAAAAGTTCTGTTTCTATTTTCTTTAAAATCTTCTGATTTATTTTAGAACATGAATAAACATAGTTCTCTATATCATGAGCTAGATAACTCGTAAACACATACGGAGAAGCTTCTAAAAGATGATATATTGTTTCTTGCCTTTGATTTAACGTATAAATATAATCTTCACCATACTCGAATTTTATCTTATTTTTCCGAGGTGATACTATAGAATCTAAATACCAGGCAGTCACCGTTTCTGGTTGAGGAAATCTAGGGGAATCCAATATCAAGTTTCGCCCTATTTTAGATAGTTCAGTATTTGTATTAGACGAATATTGAAAATATTCAGTCGTTTCATATGTACCAAAATAGTAAGCATACCCATCTCCGTCAATAATCTTCCAAGTTTTATCTGAAATATTATACTCAACATAAAGATTATCCTTAATCTTCGTAAGTAAAGGATAAGCCCTTGTTTTCGTATTATTATTAATACCAATACGCTGAAAAAACATAGTACCACTATAATCTCCAAAGCTAAAATGAAACATATCTGGTTCTCCGTCTTTAGTACCAGAAGCGTAAGCTTTACATTCATGAGCAGAACCTTTATAAGTATCATAGTTATTTTCTTCATCCGGAATAGGAAGACTTTCATTAAAATAATATCCGAAAGGATATGATTCAAAATCATCCCAACCACGCACTTCTTTTGTTATACATCCATATCCCTGTAAAGCCCATCCTAATCCAACACAGCCAGCTTCCTGAGCAACTTTTATACCCGATGAATGATAAGCTATATTTATTGGAAATTTCTTTCCATCCAGTTCAATCTCATAAAGAGGAACCGAAATTTCAGCCGTACCGGTATAGTAGCCTATAGGAATATTCCCAAAAGTACCTAAAGATGCAGCTGTGGGTGATACAGGGATTATTTGTACAACTGGTGGATTTTCACCTTTCAAAGAAATTGCACTTATAATAAAGGTAAACATAAAGCAAAGCCTTAAATAGACTTTAATATTATTACTTAATAGTAGTTTCATGTTTTGATTGTATTTACTTGTCAGCGTTTTAATATTTTTTCACCATACATTTTTTCACCAACTAATATCTGCAATAGATATTCACCAATAGGATAATTATTTAGCGACAGTTGGTTCTGGTAGTCTCCCATCTGCAACAATCCGGTATCAGACTTCATCAGTTGCCGCCCTTGAAAGTCATAAAGCATTATTGTAACTTTTGCATTTTCTGAGAGTGAATAATTCAAATGCAAATTACCTGTTTCATCCATATAAAAGCTATAAGCCACATAGTCATCCTTATAAGTATTCTCTTCTTTTTTTCCTTCTTTAACAGTTTCCCATAAACGATTTTTCCGTTCTTCATCAGTTAGATCTCTTCTAATCTGATTTTCCGGATCATCATCCAAACAATAATATTGTTCATGTGGAGGATAATAAAATGAAGTCGAAAAACGTTCATAAAATTGACCACCTCTACATACCATACTTTCTATCGTTTCGAATACAGGATAACGATAACCATCAGCATACCAACGCCAAGTATTTATTTCTAAATGATCAGAATCCTTAGATAAATATAGATCGACACTATCCCGATTAAGAAAAAAAGGGATCGAATCAACATTAACGGTTTTGTCAGTAAGGAAGGGAATCGTTGTTTCAACCATCTTTTTAAAAGTATGTATTCGCAAAACATTATTCAGGGTATCTCCTCCCGGAAGAATCATCATCCCTATCGCATCAGCTATCACTGTAGATTTCCCTTGTACATGAATAGCCTGTTTATTACAATAATCCCCCATTCCATCGAAGTAATCAGTAAAAGAGCGTCCATATGAAAAAGGAAAACAAAGTAAAGTTTCAGGTTTGCGATAGTTAATCAAAGTTGTTGGATTTTCATATCCTAACAACAAAAGAGAATCTGCTGTAGATTGATAATAATACATGGTTCTATGCTCTACACCTATAATAGTATCTAAGCTCATAGTACGAGCAATATACTTCAGCTTATACTCGTCATTGACAATATCTTGCTCACTAAAATCCCACAAAACTCCCACACCTTTCATCCCTGGTGATTTGTATTTGATTTGTTGCTTAACAAGACAATCTCCTGATCTTGGCAAATTAGAGAAGGCTCTTAAAGAGGATTGGGCTGACACCTGAACAGAAATAAATAGTAGCAAAAAAGGTAATAATAGTAGTCTCATAGATAGATAGCTTATTTTATTTACAAAGGTAAAGAGCATTGAACAATAGTACCAAATATTTGACCCGGACAAATTAGAGCAAAAGAAGAATGCAGTAAACTATTATAAATCAGAAAAGTATCTTAGAAAACTGTTACAATAACAGAAAGTTACCCGGACAATTGAAAAAAAAGTTTCACAATTATTCTATGAAAAAGGACTATAAAAGCCCAAAGGAATGTCTATTTGCGAAAAAACATATCACATAAATTACTATCCCATGTTTGCCATATATAAAACAATTTCTACAGAAAAACGAACCTAAAGACACATTACGAAGATGTACTAAGACTTACCGTTCAGTCATAAACATTCCAGTGTATATTAGCCTGGTTATTCTTTAAATTAGAAAAAGATTGAAAAACAAGAAACACTTTAGCCTCCCCTAAATAATCTTTCTCTATAAATTCATTCATTATGAGAGCTATATAAAACAATATACTTTAGACCTCCTAAAGCAGCTATTCTTTATTTGCATATCTACTGACTTTAGCATATCTTTGCTACATAATTTAAGACTAAAAACATCCCCATGTTTTCTACCAAAACACCCGGATGTTCTTATATAAAACATCCGCATGTTTTTATTCAGAACATCCGGATGTTTTAATAATAAATATCACAAGACAACGACGCATTAAATAATTTACTATTGCATATGTACTTTTCTTATTGTTATTTAATTGAATATTAATTATTTAGTATTATTTTATTTCGTTTATATTTCGTATATTTACATGGTAATATTAAACAGTAATTGACATGAAAATAGGTATAATTGACATTTGTAAGCAAATAGAGGACCCTCGGATGGATCGTAAAAAGTTACATAAAATGGAAACGATCATATATGTATCCATTGCTGCTGTCATCTGTGGTGCTCAGTCTTGGAATGAGATTGAAGAATTTGGCCATGCTAAATTCGATTTTTTTAAAAGTAGAATACCCGATTTAGAAGTTATCCCCAGCCATGATACTTTTAATCGTTTCTTCAGCATTATAAAACCATCCTATTTTGAGTTGATTTTCCGCAATTGGGTGAAACAAGTGTGTCAGGAGATTAAAGGTGTTGTAGCCATCGATGGAAAACTAATGCGTGGTCCTAGCAAATGTAATGATGAACATACTACCGGCAAAGAAGGCTTTAAGCTTTGGATGGTTTCAGCATGGTCTGCAGCTAACGGTATTTCTCTGGGTCAGGTAAAAGTGGATGATAAAAGTAATGAAATCACAGCTGTTCCTCTGCTAATCCATGCCTTGGATCTGGATGATTGTATCGTCACTATTGATGCCATGGGCTGTCAGTTGGAAATAACAAAAGCCATTATTGAACGGAATTCAAACTATATAATAGCTTTAAAGAAAAATCAAAAGAGCAGTTATGAATTAGCCAAGAAAATAATTGATGGGTATGAAAACAGAAATGTGATTCTCAATAGGGTTACCCGGCATACCAGCGAAAGTACAGGACATGGCAGGCTTGAAACAAGAGTCTGTACTGTAGTCAGTTATGGTCCGGTCATGGAGCCGATGTTTAAGGACAAATTTGCGGGATTGAGGTCAATAGTGGGCATGAAATCCGAAAGGATAATTTTGGCAACGGGGGAACGTACTGAAGAAACGAGGTATTATATAACTTCACTTGAAAATACTAACCCGGAGGAAATAGCCAATGCCATTAGGCAGCATTGGTCCATTGAAAACAATCTGCATTGGCAACTGGATGTTACCTTCAGGGAAGACTACAGCAAGAAAGTGCAGAATGCAGCAAGAAATTTCTCGGCAGTTACAAAAATGGCGCTCACCATTTTGAAGAATGATAAAGTCACAAAAGGAAGCATGAATCTCAAAAGGCTGAAAGCAGGATGGGATGAAAAATACCTGTCAACACTTTTACAGGACAGCGCATTTTAATGCGTCGGCCCTGTCACAAGACAAGTATACAAGAACACAGTAATCTTGTACATAAAAACATTATTATCAATAATATAAAAAGTATATGTCTATCAACTATGTAGTAACCAAAAAGGTGGATAAAACGAAGGGAGAAGTAAAAGTACGTTATTATGCTACCACAAGGGTTATGCAAAAAAAGCCTGTTGACAGTTCACAGATTGCAATGCAGCTAGCCGAAAGAAGTTCTCTGCAAGATGGAGATGTAATGTCGGTGCTGACACAGCTATCGGGGATCATCGCCGGACACTTGCACGAAGGCAGGACAGTAAGTATTGACGGATTGGGAAATTTCTTCCCGACCATTAGTAGTGAAGGAGTAGAAAAGCCGGAAGAGTGTACAGCTGATAAAGTGTGGGTAGCACGTATCGGATTCAAAGCGGCTCCTGCTTTTTTAAAAAAAGTACGAATAAAAACCAAATTCCTCAGTATCCAATTGCAGGAAGGAAGAAAAGCAGCTGCTAAAAAGAAGAAAGCAGCAGAAGCGGGTAATGAGAAGTGAACATAAAAATAACAGGGAAAAAGAGAACGAAGAAGCATTTAACAATCTGTTGAAAACTTTATTTCACATTTTCTATCTGAGAGATTCTTTTTTCTTTGAGAAATACGTATTTTTGCCGACACTTGCTTATATAATAAGGTGAAACAGATGAAGAAAGAACAAGAGGAATTGACATATCACGTACCGGTATTACTAAAAGAAAGCGTAGACGGAATGAATATTCGCCCCGATGGAACGTATGTAGACGTTACTTTCGGTGGTGGCGGACATTCACGGGAGATACTTTCACGCTTAGAAAAAGGCGGACGTTTACTGGGTTTTGACCAGGACGAGGATGCCGAACGGAACATTGTCAATGACCCACATTTCACATTTGTACGAAGTAACTTTCGCTATTTGCATAATTTTCTTCGCTATCATGAAATAGAAAAAGTGGATGCTATACTGGCAGATTTAGGGGTATCATCTCATCACTTTGATGACAGCGAACGAGGATTTTCATTTCGCTTTGACGGAGCACTGGATATGCGTATGAACAAGCGGGCAGGACTCACAGCTGCTGATGTATTAAATACCTATGATGAAGAACGGCTGGCAGATCTTTTTTATCTGTACGGAGAATTAAAAAACAGTCGTAAACTGGCATCGGTTATAGTAAAATCCCGTGCTGCCGGACAGATTAAGACAATAGGTGAGTTTCTGGAAATCATCAAACCGTTATTTGGACGTGAACGGGAAAAGAAAGAATTAGCCAAAGTATTTCAGGCACTTCGCATAGAAGTAAACCAGGAAATGGAAGCATTGAAAGAAATGTTGCTGGCAGCAACGGAAGCGCTAAAACCGGGTGGAAGATTAGTAGTAATCACTTATCATTCGTTGGAAGACCGAATGGTAAAAAACATCATGAAAACCGGTAATGTTGAGGGCAAAGCAACACAAGATTTTTTTGGAAATCTGCAAACTCCATTCAAACTGGTAAACAATAAAGTGATTGTCCCGAATGAGGAAGAGATAGAACGTAATCCGAGATCACGAAGTGCCAAACTAAGGATAGCGGAAAAGAAATAAAAGAGAAGCTTGTTAGTAAATTGAGACCAGACTTTCTAAAAGATAAGTCAACTAAAATAGAGACAACGATGGAAGAAGAAAAGATAACAAAAGAAGAGCCGAAAGGAGGGAAAAAGAAAAAAAGAGCCTCCCTGAAAAGTATTCTTGGAGGAGATATTCTGGCAACAGACTTTTTCCGCCGCCAAACGAAGCTGCTGGTACTTATCATGGTATTTATCATCTTCTATATCCATAACCGATATGCCAGCCAGCAACAACAGATTGAAATAGACCGGCTTAAAAAAGAGCTTATCGACATAAAATATGATGCACTGACACGTAGTTCGGAGTTGATGGAAAAAAGCCGCCAATCACGTATCGAAGAGTATATCTCGACTAAAGAAAGTGATTTGCAGACTTCGACCAATCCACCGTATGAAATCAAAAAATAAAAAACACAGAGAACAGGTAACTTTAAATAGTAAATCGTTAAACAGTTAATAGTCTTGGCAGTTAATAAAAAAAACATAATGACCCGTTACTTCTTCGTCATCCTCATCATGGGGTTGGTGGGAGTAGCAATTGTTGTAAAGGCAGGCATTACCATGTTTGCCGAACGACAATACTGGCAGGATGTAGCAGACCGTTTTGTAAAGGAGAATGTAACCGTAAAACCGAACCGGGGTAATATTATCTCATCCGACGGTAAATTAATGGCAAGTTCACTGCCGGAATATCGCATCTACATGGACTTTAAAGCTGGAGCTCCTGCTAAAATAGACTCATTAAAAAAACACATGAATGAGATCTGCGAAGGATTACACCAGATATTTCCAGACAAAAGTGCTGCCGAGTTTAAAGCGCATCTTCAAAAGGGAATAAAAAAAGGAAGCCGGAACTACCTGCTCTATCCCAAACGAATCTCTTACATTCAATACAAAGAAGCCAAACGCCTGCCTGTTTTTAACATGAACAAATATAAAGGCGGATTTCATGAACTGGCATACAACCAACGCAAGAAACCATTCGGTTCTCTGGCAGCTCGTACCTTAGGGGATCTTTACGCTGACACAGCACAAGGTGCAAAGAATGGAATTGAACTGGCTTTTGATACATTGCTCAAAGGACGGGACGGAATCACACACCGTCAGAAGGTAATGAACAAATACCTTAACATCGTAGACATTCCTCCCATAGATGGTTGTGATCTTATTGCCACCATTGATGTAGGAATGCAGGATATTTGCGAAAAGGCACTGGTGGACAAACTGAAAGAGTTAAATGCCAGTGTAGGCGTTGTTGCATTGATGGAGGTTTCAACAGGAGAAGTCAAAGCGATAGTCAACATGATGAAAGCTGCAGACGGTAACTATTACGAAATGCGTAACAATGCTATCAGTGACATGCTTGAGCCGGGATCCACTTTCAAGACTGCTTCCATTATGGTAGCTTTGGAAGACGGACACATCACTCCGGACTATGAAGTAGATACGGGAAACGGTATCAAAATGATGTATGGACGTGCAATGAGAGACTGGAACTGGCATCGTGGCGGATACGGAAGAATCAATGTAACACGTATTCTTGAAGTATCATCCAACGTGGGCACTTCAAGCATTATAGATCAATTCTATCATGACAAACCACAAAAGTTTGTAGATGGACTGAAACGTATGAGCATTGACCAACCCCTACATTTACAGATATCAGGAGAAGGTAAGCCAAATATCAAAGGGCCCAAAGAACGCTATTTTGCAAAAACAACTCTTCCCTGGATGAGTATTGGTTATGAAACTCAGGTACCACCCATGAATATCCTGACGTTCTATAATGCCATTGCAAATAATGGTGTTATGGTACGCCCCAAATTTGTAAGAGCAGCTGTGAAGGATGGAGAAGTAGTAAAAGAGTTTCCAACGGAGGTGATTAATCCGAAAATTTGTTCAGACAATACATTGAAGCAGATACAAGAGATTTTGTACAAAGTTGTTCATCAGGGATTGGCAGGACCGGCAGGTAGTAAGCAGTTTGCCGTTTCGGGAAAAACAGGTACGGCACAGATCTCACAAGGTGCTGCCGGATATAAGACCGGAAGAACAAATTATCTGGTTAGTTTCTGCGGATATTTTCCTTCGGAGGCTCCGAAATACAGCTGTATTGTTTCGATTCAGAAACCCGGGTTACCAGCTTCGGGAGGTTTGATGGCAGGTAGTGTATTTGGCAAAATTGCAGAAAGAGTATATGCAAAAGACCTGCGTTTGCCTTTGACAAATGCCATCGACACAAATAGCGTAGTCATTCCCGACGTAAAAGCCGGAGAGATGAATGATGCCAAACGGGTACTGGATGAACTAAGCATACAAAGCCAAAGCAAATTTGACTTAAAGAGTGGCAAAGAAACCTGGGGAAGTACACATGCAGCTCCCAAAAGTGTTATTCTGGAAAGCAGAGATCTTATGCGGGATTTTGTACCAAGCGTTATAGGCATGGGAGCAAAAGACGCTGTTTATTTGCTTGAAAGCAGAGGAGTGAGAGTAAATCTGGTAGGTGTAGGCAAGGTGAAAAGCCAGTCGATAGCTAACGGAACGAGAGTAAAGAAGGGACAAACAATAACACTCGTACTGCATTAGAGAGATGGAAGTGAAGATTTTGAATAAGTAGTACGTGTCAACCGAATATAAAAAAAGAAGATGAAGTTAAATGAATTATTAAAGGCTATTCAACCGATACAAGTTATCGGAGCTTCGGACATAGAAATAACAGGAGTCAACATTGATTCCAGACAAGTGGAGGCAGGCCATTTATTTATGGCTATGCGTGGTACACAGGCAGACGGGCATGCATATATTCCCGCAGCAATTGAAAAAGGAGCCATAGCTGTGCTTTGTGAAGATATGCCTGAACATCCGGAAGAAGGTATCACCTATATACAAGTGAAAGACAGCGAAGACGCAACCGGTAAAGTTGCCACTACTTTCTTTGGAGATCCTACTTCAAAAGTGGAATTGGTGGGTGTAACCGGAACAAACGGAAAAACAACAATCGCTACCTTATTATATAATACATTCCGTTATTTCAGATATAAAGTAGGACTCATCTCAACTGTATGTAACTATATTGATGATGAAGCAATTCCGACTGAGCATACCACTCCTGACCCTATCACACTAAACCGATTGCTGGGAAGAATGGCTGATGAAGGCTGTAAATATGTTTTCATGGAGGTAAGCTCCCACTCCATTGCTCAGAAACGTATCAGTGGTTTAAAGTTTGCAGGAGGTATCTTCACCAACCTGACCCGCGACCATCTGGATTATCATAAGACAGTAGAAAACTATCTGAAAGCAAAGAAAAAATTCTTTGATGACCTACCCAAGAGTGCATTCAGTCTTACTAACCTGGATGATAAAAACGGGCTGGTAATGACGCAGAACACACGTTCGAAGGTGTACACCTACTCTCTGAGAAGTTTGAGTGACTTCAAAGGCAGAGTGTTGGAATCACACTTTGAAGGAATGTTGCTTGATTTCAATAACCATGAATTGATGGTACAATTCATAGGCAAATTCAATGCTTCCAATCTTCTGGCTGTATTTGGTGCAGCAGTGTTGCTTGGTAAGAAAGAAGAAGACGTACTGGTAGCACTCAGTACACTTCATCCGGTAGCCGGACGTTTTGATGCCATTCGTTCGCCACAGGGATATACAGCGATTGTTGATTATGCACATACTCCGGATGCTCTGATAAATGTGCTGAATGCCATTCATGGAGTACTCGAAGGAAAAGGAAAAGTGATTACCGTAGTAGGTGCCGGAGGTAACCGTGACAAAGGCAAGCGTCCTATTATGGCCAAAGAAGCTGCCAAAGCAAGTGATCGCGTTGTCATCACATCGGATAACCCTCGTTTTGAAGAACCTCAGGACATCATAAATGATATGTTAGCTGGTCTGGACACAGAGGACAGAAAGAAAACAATCAGTATTACAGACCGTAAAGAGGCTATTCGCACCGCTTGTATGCTGGCCGAAAAAGGAGATGTAATTCTCGTTGCCGGAAAAGGGCACGAGAACTATCAGGAGATAAAAGGAGTGAAACATCACTTTGATGATAAAGAGATACTGAAAGAAATGTTTAATGATTAGTGATTAATGATTAGTGCTATGCAGCCTGACAGCACAGCCGACTAATCGTTTATCACTAATCCCTTATCACTAAAATCATGTTATACTATCTATTTGAGTGGCTACATAAATTAAACTTCCCCGGAGCGGGAATGTTTGGATATACATCTTTCCGTGCATTGATGGCTATCATTCTGGCACTGCTGATTTCAAGTATCTGGGGTGACAAGTTTATCAACTTGCTGAAACGAAAGCAAATCACGGAAACACAGCGTGATGCTAAAATCGATCCTTTTGGCGTCAACAAAGTAGGTGTGCCCAGCATGGGAGGAGTTATCATCATTGTAGCCATTTTGATACCTTGCCTGTTGCTAGGAAAATTACACAATATCTACATGATATTGATGCTCATTACCACTATATGGCTGGGATCACTGGGATTTGCCGATGACTATATCAAAATATTCAAAAAAGACAAAGAAGGATTACACGGTAAGTTTAAAATTATCGGTCAGGTAGGATTAGGGCTGATTGTCGGATTAACCTTATACCTCAGCCCGGATGTGGTAATTCGTGAAAACATCGAAGTACAAACTCCCGGACGTGAAATGGAGGTTATACATGGAACGAATGATCTTAAGTCTACTCAGACTACCATTCCATTCTTTAAAAGCAATAACCTTGACTATGCCGATCTGGTAGCTTTTATGGGTGATCATGCTCAAACAGCCGGTTGGATATTGTTCGTTATCATCACCATCTTTGTGGTGACAGCCGTATCCAACGGAGCCAACCTGAATGACGGTATGGACGGTATGGCTGCGGGTAACTCCGCCATTATCGGATTAACACTGGGAATACTCGCATATGTATCGAGCCATATTGAATTCGCGGGATACCTGAACATCATGTATATCCCCGGATCGGAAGAACTGGTAATCTTCATCTGTGCATTTATCGGTGCACTGATAGGATTCTTATGGTACAATGCATATCCGGCACAAGTATTTATGGGAGATACGGGTAGCTTGACAATTGGCGGCATTATCGCCGTATTTGCCATCATCATACACAAAGAATTACTGATCCCGATTCTTTGTGGTGTGTTCCTGGTTGAAAACCTGTCGGTAATTCTGCAACGTGCTTATTATAAAGTTGGTAAACGCAAAGGAGTGAAACAACGTCTTTTTAAACGTACGCCTATACACGACCATTTCCGTACATCAATGAATCAGATAGAAGACGGATGCCGGGTAGTGTTTACAAAACCGGACAATCTGTTTCACGAATCAAAAATCACAGTTCGCTTTTGGATTGTAACAATTGTCCTGGCAGCCATAACGATTATTACATTAAAGATAAGATAAATAAAGATTCAATGCGTCAATATGCCAATGTGCCGATTAAGAAAAGCCAATGGAGTAATGAAGCATGAACCCCAAAGATAACAAAGAGAATTAACCGGATTATTAACCACTAAAGTTTGTGCACTGCCATTGGTGCATTAGCATATTGGCCTATTAGCACATTATTGAGAATGAAAAGAGTTGTAATTTTAGGAGCAGGTGAAAGCGGCGCAGGTGCTGCCGTATTAGCCAAGGTAAAAGGGTTCGAGACGTTTGTATCAGATATGTCCGCCATTAAGGACAAATACAAGAAACAACTCGACAGCCACGGTATTGCCTGGGAAGAAGGCCATCATACCGAAGAATTGATTCTGAACGCCGACGAGGTGGTAAAAAGCCCGGGGATTCCGAATGACGCTCCATTGATTCTGAAACTAAAGGCACAAGGCACGCCGATTATATCGGAAATAGAATTTGCCGGACGCTATACGGATGCAAAGATGGTTTGTATCACCGGGTCAAACGGAAAAACAACAACAACCAGCCTCATTTACCACATTTTTAAAAGTGCAGGACTAAATGTGGGACTGGCAGGAAATATAGGAAAAAGCCTGGCTTTGCAAGTAGCAGAAGGCAAGCATGATTATTATGTAATCGAACTAAGTTCATTTCAACTGGACAACATGTACGAATTTCGTGCAAACATCGCTGTCCTGATGAATATTACGCCGGATCATCTGGATCGTTACGATCACTGTATGCAAAATTATATTGATGCAAAATTCCGTATTACTCAAAACCAAACTCAGGACGATGCTTTCATTTTCTGGAATGACGATCCTATCATCAAACGAGAACTGGAAAAGCATGGCCTAAAGGCACACTTATACCCATTCGCAGCAGTAAAAGAGGATGGAGCAATTGCCTATGTAGAGGATAATGAGGTAAAAATCACAGAGCCAATTGCGTTCAACATGGAACAAGAGAAGTTGGCACTGACCGGACAACATAATCTCTATAATTCACTGGCAGCAGGTATCTCGGCCAATCTTGCCGGTATTACCAAAGAAGATATCCGCAAAGCATTGTCGGATTTTAAAGGTGTGGAACACCGTTTAGAGAAAGTAGCCCGTGTAGGTGGTATTGATTTTATCAATGACTCCAAAGCTACCAATGTAAACTCCTGTTGGTATGCTCTGCAAAGTATGACAACCAAAACAGTACTTATACTTGGTGGTAAGGATAAAGGAAATGACTATACAGAAATAGAAGATCTGGTACGCGAGAAATGTTCGGCATTGGTGTATCTGGGACTGCACAATGAAAAGCTACATGCTTTTTTCGACCGGTTCGGATTACCGGTAGCCGATGTACAGACCGGCATGAAAGACGCAGTAGAAGCTGCATATAAACTGGCTAAAAAAGGTGAAACCGTACTGTTAAGTCCTTGTTGTGCCTCCTTCGATCTCTTCAAGAGTTACGAAGACCGTGGCGACCAGTTCAAAGAGTACGTTCGCGCCCTCTAATTTTTAATCTTTAATTTTTAAATTAAACAGTGGATCTATTAAAGAACATATTCAAGGGCGATAAGGTAATCTGGATTATCTTTCTCTGCCTCTGCCTCATCTCAATCATTGAGGTGTTTTCGGCAGCCAGCACCCTGACGTATAAGAGCGGGGACCACTGGGGACCGATCACACAGCATTCTATCATCCTGATGGTGGGGGCCGTTGTTGTAGTGTTGATGCACAATATCCCTTATAAATGGTTTCAGGTATTTCCTGTTTTCCTATATCCTGTCTCTGTTGTACTGCTGGCTTTCGTTACGCTGATGGGTGTTATCACAGGCGATCGCGTCAATGGTGCAGCACGTTGGATGTCGTTCATGGGATTACAGTTCCAGCCATCGGAACTGGCAAAGATGGCTGTGGTTATTGCAGTTTCTTTTATTCTATCCAAAAGACAGGATGACGAAGGAGCCAATCCGAAGGCATTCAAATACATCATGATTATCACCGGGCTTGTTTGCCTGTTGATTGCTCCGGAAAACCTTTCAACAGCAATGTTACTATTCGGAGTTGTATTTCTGATGATGTTTATCGGACGGGTAGCAGCACGGAAACTACTTCTTTTAATAGGTTCATTGGGATTGGTAGGTATAATAGGTGTCGTGTTTCTGCTGGCGATTCCAAAGGATTCGGATATTCCTTTCCTACACCGTTTTGACACATGGAAAAGTCGTATCACCAACTTCACAGAGAAAGAGGAAGTACCGGCTGCTAAGTTTGATATAGACAAAGATGCCCAGATAGCGCATGCCCGTATTGCTATTGCAACAAGTAATTTTGTTGGTAAAGCACCTGGTAACTCTATTCAACGCGACTTTTTAAGTCAGGCATTCTCTGATTTTATATTTGCCATCATTATAGAAGAGCTTGGCCTGGTGGGAGGAGCTTTCGTAGTTTGCCTCTATATCTGGCTACTGGTACGTGCCGGACGTATAGCCCAAAAATGTGAACGAACATTCCCGGCTTTTCTGGTAATGGGCATAGCACTCATGTTGGTATCGCAGGCGATTTTAAATATGATGGTAGCCGTTGGTTTATTCCCGGTGACAGGTCAGCCTCTGCCACTCATCAGTAAAGGAGGAACTTCAACTTTAATAAATTGTGCCTATATCGGTATGATACTGAGTGTAAGTCGTTATACTGCGTATCTTGAAGAGCAGAAAGAACGTGATGCACAACTACAGATGCAGATAGCAGCAGAAACAACCGAGGCTCAGATAGTTGCAGAACCTACAGCACAGGTATTGAATAGTGATGCAGAGTTTGAGAAAGAAAAATAGTTGAGAGTTACAGGTCGTTGCGTCCCGATATCCTATGATATCCGCAATCAGTAGTTCACTAAAATAATGTATAATGGAAAAAGAGCTTAGAATTATCATCAGTGGCGGTGGCACAGGAGGACATATCTTTCCGGCTGTATCCATCGCCAATGCCATAAAAGAGCAATGTCCTGATGCTAAAATATTATTCGTTGGTGCTGAAGGCCGAATGGAAATGCAACGTGTACCTGATGCTGGTTATGAGATTATCGGACTGCCGGTTGCCGGATTCGACCGCAAACGTCTGTGGAAGAACTTCGCTGTACTCATTAAACTGGCGCGTAGTCAATGGAAAGCAAAAAGTATCATTAAGAAGTTTCGCCCTCAGGTAGCAGTAGGCGTTGGTGGCTATGCCAGCGGACCAACTCTGAAGATGGCTGGTATGATGGGAGTTCCAACTCTGATACAAGAACAAAATTCTTATGCAGGAGTAACCAATAAGTTATTAGCAAAGAAAGCATGTAAAATATGTGTGGCGTATGATGGTATGGAAAAATTCTTTCCGGCAGCTAAAATACTGATGACAGGAAACCCGGTTCGCCAAAACCTGTTCACCAATAATCAGAGCCGGGAAGAGGCCATACAGGCTTTCGGACTCAGTCCGGAAAAGAAAACAATACTGATCTTGGGAGGTAGCCTTGGCGCACGTACCATTAATAATACGCTGATAGCAGGGTTACAAACCATAAAAGAAACAAGCGGCATTCAATTCATCTGGCAAACAGGAAAAATATATTATCAACAAGTAATGGAAGCTGTTAAGGCAGCAGGAGAAATTCCGAATCTGTATGTAGCAGACTTTATTAAAGACATGGCCACAGCTTATTCAGCAGCCGATTTAGTGATTTCCCGGGCTGGTGCGGGTTCTATATCAGAGTTCTGTCTGCTGAACAAACCGGTTATTCTGGTTCCTTCGCCTAATGTAGCTGAAGACCATCAGACTAAAAATGCATTGGCCCTAGTCAATAAGCAGGCTGCTATATATGTAAAAGATGTAGAAGCAGAAGAGAAACTGTTGTCCGTAGCATTAGAAACAATTACCAATGCTACGAAATTAAAAGATTTAAGTGAGAATATAGCAAAGTTAGCATTGCCGGACTCTGCTACTATCATAGCAAAAGAAGTGATAAAATTAGCACAACAATGAATATCGAAACTATAAAATCAGTCTATTTTGTTGGTGCCGGTGGCATCGGAATGAGTGCACTTGTACGCTACTTTCTTTCCAAAGGAAAATTTGTAGCCGGTTATGACCGTACTCCCAGCGAACTAACTGAGTGCCTTATTGCCGAAGGTGCACAAATACACTACGAAGAAGATGCAGACCTGATTCCCGAAGTATGTAAAGACAAGGAAAGTACCCTCGTCGTACTGACACCCGCCGTACCACAGGAACATGCCGAACTGGTTTATTTCCGTAACAACGGTTTTGAAATACAGAAACGCGCTCAAGTACTGGGAACCATTACACACTCCAGTAAAGGGCTTTGCGTAGCCGGGACCCATGGAAAGACAACTACTTCGACGATGACTGCACATTTGTTACACCAGTCACATGTGGGCTGTACAGCTTTCCTAGGAGGTATTTCCAAAAATTATGGAACTAACCTGCTACTTTCGAAGACAAGCCCGTACACTGTAATCGAAGCGGATGAATTTGACCGTTCCTTCCACTGGCTATCTCCGTTCATGTCTGTCATCACATCTACGGATCCCGATCATCTGGATATCTACGGAACAGCAGAAGCATACCTTGAAAGTTTTGAGCACTACACCACGCTTATTCAGCCAGGTGGTGCATTGATTATTCGCAAAGGTATTTCGCTGCAACCTCAGGTACAGCAAGGAGTGAAAGTATATACTTATTCGCGCGACGAAGGTGATTTCCATGCTGAAAATATCCGTATCGGAAACGGTGAGATTTTCATTGACTTTGTGGGACCGGATGTACGTATCAACGATATCCAACTGGGGGTACCCATAAGTATCAACATTGAAAATGGAGTGGCTGCCATGGCACTTGCTCACCTGAATGGTGTTACTAATGAGGAAATTAAACAAGGTATGGCGAGTTTCCATGGGGTGGACCGTCGTTTCGATTTCAAAATCAAAAACGATCGCGTAGTCTTTCTGAGTGATTATGCTCATCATCCGTCAGAGATCAAACAGAGTGTGCTGTCTATCCGCGAATTGTATAAAGACAAAAAGATTACAGCTATTTTTCAACCTCATCTATATACACGTACGCGTGATTTTTATAAAGATTTTGCAAGTAGTTTATCCCTCTTGGACGAAGTAATTCTGGTAGATATCTACCCGGCGCGTGAACAACCCATACCGGGAGTAACCAGCCAACTGATTTACGATAATCTCCGTCCCGGTATTGAAAAATGTATGTGTAAAAAAGAAGAAATACTGAATATCCTGGAAAACAAGAATATAGAAGTATTAATCACTCTTGGAGCTGGTGACATAGACAACTATGTTCCATCTATTACAGAAAAATTAAATACAAGATTGAACAAACCTCAATCATAAATTGTAAATCGTATAATTGTAAATGTCATTATGCTGAAACGGATTCTTTTATCCCTCGTCCTGTTGCTCGTCACTGCCTATCTATGTATAGCCGTGACAGTATTCAACCGTAAACCGGCCAACCAGGTTTGTCGTGACATGGAATTAATTATCAAGGACACGGTTTATGCCGGTTTCGTAACCAAAGACGAAGTAGCCGGAATACTACAAAAGAAAGGAATCTACCCCGTAGGAAAGAAAATGGAACGTATCCAGACTAAAACCCTGGAACGGGAACTGGATAAACACCCGCTTATTGACGAAACAGAATGCTATAAAACTCCCAGTGGCAAACTCTGCGTAGAAGTTAAACAGCGTATTCCAATCCTCCGTATCATGAGCAATAATGGCGAGAACTATTACGTAGATAACAAAGGAACCATCATGCCCCCCGAAGCCAAATGCGTAGCTCGCCGGACAATTGTAACCGGAAATGTAGAAAAGTCGTTTGCAATGAGGGATTTATATAAGTTTGGTGTATTTTTGCAGAACAATCCGTTCTGGGATGCTCAGATAGAACAAATTCATGTACTACCCGGCAAGGATATTGAATTGGTACCACGGGTAGGTGATCATATTGTCTATCTTGGAAAACTGGAACACTTTGAAGATAAGCTGGATCGCCTGAAAACATTCTATAGGAAAGCCTTGAACGAGGTGGGATGGAATAAATATTCACGCATCAGTCTGGAGTTCAGTAACCAGATTATCTGCACCAAGCATCAATGATGAATGCCTGCGCGCAGCCAATTGTAAATTGTAAATTGTAAAATCGTAAATAAGAAATATGGCAACAACAGAATTTATCGCCGCTATTGAACTGGGTTCATCAAAGGTTACCGGCATTGCCGGAAGAAAGAACAGTGACGGAAGTATGCAGGTGTTGGCTTATGCCAAAGAAGATTCCTCTTCGTTCATCCGAAAAGGAATTATCTATAATCTGGATAAGACAGCCCAAAGCCTTACATCCATCATTAACAAGTTGGAAGGCGATCTGAAAAACTCAATCGCCAAGGTATATGTAGGTATCGGCGGACAATCACTCCGTACCGTACGGAATGTCGTAAGCCGTGATCTGAACGAAGAAACAATCATCTCGCAAGAGTTAGTGGATGCTATCTGCGATGAGAATCTGGAAATTCCGTTGGTAGACATGGATATATTGGATGTTGCCCCACAGGAATATAAGATCGGGAACAACCTGCAAGCAGATCCTGTAGGAGTGGCCGGTAGCCATATAGAGGGGCGTTTCCTGAATATCGTAGCACGGGCTTCGATCAAAAAGAATCTGGAACGCTGTTTCGAACAGGCTAAAATAGAGATAGCCGACCTGCTTATCTCTCCATTAGTAACTGCCAATGCCGTACTAAGCGAAAGTGAGCGCCGTTCCGGTTGTGCACTTATCGACTTCGGAGCTGACACCACTACAATCTCTGTTTATAAAAATAATATTCTTCGTTTCCTCACTGTATTGCCATTAGGTGGAAACAGCATTACACGTGACATTACTTCCATGCAGATGGAAGAGGAAGAAGCCGAACGCCTGAAAACAACTTTCGGGAATGTAATGTACGAGGAAGAAGAGAGTGAAGAAGCTGCTACCTGCCAACTCGAGGACGGAAGTCGTACAGTCGAGTTACAAGCATTAAACAACATTATCGAAGCGCGGGCAGAAGAAATCATCACAAATGTATGGAATCAAATTCAGTTATCAGGCTACGATGACAAATTATTGTCCGGCATTATCATCACCGGTGGAGCCGCTAATCTGAAAAATCTGGATACTATGCTTCGCAAAAGGAGTAAGATTGAAAAGATACGAACTGCCAGAAGTATCCGCAATACGATACAGACAGACAGCAATCTGATAAAGAAAGACGGCACACAAAATACATTATTCGGTTTGCTTTTTGAAGGGAAAGAGAACTGCTGTCTGGTAGAAGCACGTCCCGTAACTCATTCGCAACCTGTCATAACCGAACCGGTCAATATGTTCGAAGAAGATGAAGCACTGAAAGAACAGGAAGCTGCCGCCCGCGAAGCAAAGAAGAAAAAAGATGAAGAAGATAAACGACGCCGGGACGAAGACAGACGTCGTAAAGAAGAAGAAAAACGTAAGAAAGAAGAGGCACGAAAGAAGAAAAAAGAGGGTCCCAGTTGGTTTGAAAAGACTTTCAATAAGATTTCTAACGAGATCTTCTCGGATGACGATATGAAATAATAGTAAATTGTAAATAGAAAACGTACCTTAGTGTCAATATCAGATAATGGTCATGACCATAGGGAATAAATAATAAATATCATGACGGACGAGATAGTACAATTCGATTTCCCGACAGATTCGCCAAAGATCATCAAAGTAATTGGTGTAGGCGGTGGTGGCGGTAACGCCGTAAACCACATGTACAGGGAGGGTATACATGACGTAACATTCGTTCTCTGTAATACAGATAATCAGGCATTGGCAGAATCGCCCGTGCCGGTGAAACTACAATTAGGTCGTAACATTACGGAAGGTCTGGGAGCAGGTAACCGCCCCGACCGGGCACGTGATGCAGCCGAAGAAAGTATCGAAGACATCAAGACCCTACTGAATGATGGTACCAAAATGGTATTTATCACTGCCGGAATGGGAGGGGGAACAGGAACCGGTGCTGCTCCTGTTATAGCCCGTATCGCCAAGGAGATGGATATCCTGACTGTAGGTATCGTAACTATCCCTTTCATCTTCGAAGGAGAAAAGAAAATCATCCAGGCATTGGATGGTGTAGAGCGTATCGCCCAACATGTAGATGCTCTGTTGGTTATCAACAATGAACGCCTGAGAGAAATCTATTCAGACCTTACTTTTATGAATGCGTTCGGAAAAGCGGATGATACACTTTCTATCGCAGCCAAAAGTATAGCTGAAATTATCACCATGCGTGGTACGGTAAATCTGGACTTCGCAGATGTGAAAACGATCTTGAAAGATGGTGGCGTAGCCATTATGAGTACCGGTTTCGGAGAGGGTGAAAATCGTGTGACAAAGGCCATCGATGATGCCCTGCACTCACCGCTACTGAACAACAACGATATCTTCAACGCAAAGAAGGTCATGCTGAATGTTTCTTTCTGTCCTAACTCAGAACTGATGATGGAAGAAATGAACGAAATTCACGAGTTCATGAGCAAATTCCGTGAAGGAGTAGAAGTAATCTGGGGTGTGGCTATGGACAATTCACTGGATAAGAAAGTAAAAATAACCGTACTTGCTACCGGATTTGGTGTAGAAGACGTGCCAGGTATGGACAGTGTGCTCGAGAAACGCAGTCAAGAAGAAGAAGAACGCCAACTCCAACTGGAAGAAGAGAAGGAGAAAAACAAAGAACGTATTCGCAAAGCATATGGCGAAAGTGCCAGCAGCATTGGAAGTAAAAATATTCGTAAACGTCGTCATATCTATATTTTCAGTGCTGAAGATCTGGATAATGACGATATCATTGCAATGGTAGAAGATTCACCAACCTACCAACGTGATAAAACTACTCTTGGCAAAATCAGAGCAAAGGCAGCTTTGGAAGAAGAGATCGCAACGGAAGAAGCCGTGGACGAAAGCGGACTAATCACTTTTTGAATTGAGAGTTGAAAATTGAAAGTTGAAAATTAAAGAAATAAGAGTTTTTTTTAATTGTAAATTGTAAATCGCTAAATTGTAAATATAGTTATGGATTTATTCGAAAAAGTCAGCGAAGACATCAAAAACGCAATGAAGGCTAAAGATAAAGTAGCCCTTGAAACACTGAGAAATGTAAAGAAATTCTTTCTGGAAGCCAAAACAGCTCCGGGAGCAAATGATATTCTGACAGATGATGCTGCTTTAAAGATCATCCAGAAACTGGTTAAACAGGGAAAAGACTCTGCTGAAATTTACATCGGACAAGGACGTCAGGACCTGGCAGACGGTGAATTGGCGCAAGTAAAGGTTATGGAAGCCTATCTACCTAAACAGATGACGCCAGAAGAACTGGAGGCAGCGCTAAAAGAAATCATTGCAGAAACAGGTGCTACAAGTAGTAAAGATATGGGTAAAGTAATGGGAGTTGCCTCCAAAAAACTTGCCGGACTGGCAGAAGGCCGCGCTATATCTACTAAAGTGAAAGAGTTACTCGGTTAATTCTTCAATATACAGAGGAATTCTCTACGAGATAACCGAAGTAAATACCAGCACTTAAAAAGATGTCCCGGAAAGAGAATATTGATCTCTTTCCGGGACATCTTTTATAATATTCAACAAATTTATATTTAATTTACACAAGATTAAAATCCAAAAATCAAAATTAAAAATAACAACAACGAAGCTGAAAGCGCAAAAAGAAATAAAATATTACATTGCAGACACTAAAACCTAAGTATTAATCTTAATTCAAACACGTATGAAAAATGTATTACGCTACATCTTTCTTGTATTATGTACTTGCTTCACTCTACAAGTACACGCACAAGGAAGTATCGAAGTTACTGGTCAGGTGGTTGATGCCGATCAGGAAGGTTTACCCGGTGCAAATATCCTTATTAAAGGAACAACAGTAGGAACTACGACCGATGTGGAGGGTAACTACAAACTTACCGTTACTAATCCCGGTCAAGCCGTGTTAGTATTCTCTTTTATAGGCCTTGACTCGAAAGAAGTGGCCGTGAAAAATCAACGCAGAATTAATGTCACTCTTGAATCATCTGCTGTCGAACTGGAAGAAGTCGTAAAAATCGGATATGCTACTGTTAAACGGAAAGACCTGACAGGTTCGGTGTCTTCAGTAAAAGCCAGTGAGCTGGCAGCTGTGCCCATTTCAGATGTAACCCAGGCATTAAGTGGTAAAGTGGCCGGTGTACAGGTAATCCGCTCACAAGGTTCACCCGATGCTGATGTATCTATAAAAGTACGTGGAGGTACATCGATTACACAAAGTAACGAACCTCTTTATATTATTGACGGTTTCCCCTCGGAAGACGGATTGAAAGGAATCGAAGCCAATGATATTGAGTCAATTGACATCCTGAAAGATGCTTCGTCGACAGCCATTTATGGAGCAAGAGGAGCAAATGGTGTGGTTCTGGTAACAACGAAAGGCGGTAAACAGGACAAATTGAGTATCAGTTACGACATGTATATAGGATTCAAAAAAGTAAATAAGAAGTACGACCTCCTGGATGTAGAAGATTTCGTAAAATTAGACTACGAACGTTACATCGATCAGCCGGATAAAATGCGTGATGTGATCATTCCAACTTATGGAAATTTCGATGAATACAACCAGTTATATGGAAACCGATCCGGTATCGACTGGCAGAAAGAGGTTTTTGAAAACCACTCTGCTATCAGCCAACAGCATAAATTCACAATCAGCGGAGGGAGTAAAACCTCAAAGTATCTCTTCTCTTATACACGCAATGATGACAAAGGTATCTGGTATGGCAGTGGACTAAAGCGCGATAACTTCCGTATGAAGATCAACCAGGTAGCATCCGAATGGCTTAACCTATCGGCCAATGCAAGTTATATTGACGAAACAACAGAAGGGCTGGGAAGTCTCCAGGAAGGTGGAGCATTCAGCCGCATGCAACATGTGATACAATACCGTCCTACTATCGGCAAAAACGGCAGTGACAATGACTTACTTATCAATGATGACGATCCGGTATTGCTACTCGAAGGTGCAAGCCCCATGCAAAGCCCGATTGCTTCTATCGAAAGCGAATCTATAGAAAAACGAAACCGCATCCTGAATATCAATGGAGATGCTGAAATCAAATTCAATAAAGAATGGTCTTATCGCGGAACGGTTGGTATCCGTAAGCGGATGCGCAACGAAGATGTGTTTTATTCGGAACGTTCAAAGCAGGCAAAGAATGCCGGGGCTCCTTTTGGATGGAAAAAATCAACGGACGAAGAGAGTTTTATGTATAATAATGTGTTGACCTATAATAAATCATTTAACATCAATCATCAACTCGATCTGGTAGGTGGTCAGGAATTTATCTCTTTCAAATCAAAATACTTAAAGACAGGGGCAACTAATTTCCCCGACAAGAACTTCGGTCTGAATGATATGTCGTTAGGGGCTTCACCCGATATTGTACAGACGATCAATCAGGAAGAGCGTATGCTATCATACTTCTTTCGTGCCAACTATAACCTGAAACAAAGGTATCTTTTCGCAGCTTCCATCCGCGCAGATGGTTCATCCAAATTCGGAGCAAACAACAAATGGGGCTATTTCCCCTCTGCCTCTTTTGCATGGAGAGCTTCCGAAGAGGAATTTATTAAACGCTGGAATGTATTTTCTAATCTGAAGGTAAGACTCAGTTACGGTGCTGCCGGCAACAATCACATCGATAACTACCTTTCACTTTCAAAAATAGGTTCGGTATGGATCCCCTATGGTACAGGTACTCAAAGTGGCTTTGTTAGTAAACAGCTATACAATCCCGACTTGAAATGGGAAACCAATATCACTGCCAACCTGGGACTGGATATGGGATTCTTCGATCAACGCCTGCAACTGACTGTAGATATCTATAACGTAGAAACCAAAGGTTTGCTACTGGACGCTCCTATCCCTCAATTATCCGGCTTTAAAAACATGATGATTAATGCGGGAAAAACCAATAACAAAGGTGTAGAAGTATCTATTACGTCACATAACATCCATACCCGAGACTTTACCTGGACTACCAACATCAACCTTGCACACAACAAAAACAAGGTGAAAGAGCTGTACATGTCCGACTATATGGAAATCGTATCAGGATGGGCACAAACCTCTGAATTCAATAAGAGTGACTACATGATCCGGGTGGGACAGTCGTTGGGACAAATGTATGGCTATCGCCTGAAAGGCATTTATACGATGGATGACTTTACATACGATGCCAATCAACAAAAATATATATTAAAAGAAGGTATACCCTATGATAAGAGCCGTTATCCCAAACCCGGTTATTGGAAGTTTGAAGATATAGATAAAAACGGAGAAATCACCGATAAAGATCGTGAAGTTATCGGGAATGCCAATCCCAAACTCTATGGTGGTATGACCAATACATTGACCTGGAAAGGCTTTGACCTGAGTATCTTCTTGAATTTCTCCATAGGAAACAAGGTATACAGCGCCAATAAAATGTATTATACAAAGTTCAATAACCAGTGGCGCAACACACTGAAAGACGAAGCCCTGAGCCGTTTTACCGTAATGAATGCCAAAGGTGAATATATCTTCAACGATCCGGCACAACTGGCAGAAGTGAACAGAAACAGAAACTACGTATCCATTGAAGGAAGTTCTGATCTTTATTTCCACTCCGGTTATGTAGAAGACGGCTCGTTCCTGAAGATTAACAATATCTCATTGGGATATACCCTTCCACGTGAACTGACAAAGAAAATCAAACTGTCAACAGTACGTTTCTATGCCACCGGATACAATCTTCATACATTCACGAAATACTCCGGTTATGACCCGGAAGTAAACACATACCCTAACAACGGTCTGACTCCGGGAATCGATTGGGGAGCTTACCCTTCTTCTATCTCCTTCGTATTTGGTGCAAACATCGCTTTCTAAACTTTAAAAAAGAACAAGTATTATGAGAACAACAACGATCAAGCATATGGTAACCCTGCCACTTATTGTTTTGGGTATGGGCATATTCACTTCCTGTGAAGATTTCCTTTCAGAAAAGAAATATGATTTCATTGACGAAGCTGACTTTTATACCAATAATACCGAATTAGAACTTGCCGTAAACGGAGCTTATGAAGTGCTGAGTGAGAAGATGACTTACGGACATTTTATGCTCGTCAACGACTGCGATACTGACCTGAGCCATATCAAAGGTTCGGGTACAGGACAAGCTGCACGAGATATTGGCCACTATAATATCTATGCCGCACATACCTGGCTGGAAGAATCATGGGGGCTTTACTATACAGGTATTGACCGTGTAAACCGTATCATGGACAATAAAGAGAAAGTGGAATTACCGGATGAAGCAAGTAAAGCTACTTTCAAACGCCTGATTGCCGAAGCTCGCCTTCTGCGTGGACTTTGTTACTTTGATCTTGTACGTATGTGGGGCGATGTACCGATGAAACTAACCTCATCAAAAAAGAGCGAAAACTTCCTGATCCCCCGCACTGATCGTGAAAAAGTATATGACCAGATTATAGAGGATATGGAAGCTGCTGTTGCCGACCTGCCCTGGCATGACGAAGTTTCTTATACGGGACGTCCTTCCAAAGGAGCGGCTATGGGATTACTGGCACGTGCTTATCTCTTTCGTGCCGGATACTCCTTGCACCAGGATGGAAAGATGAAACGCCCGGACAATTACAAAGAGTATTACAAACGGGCCAAAGAAGTTTGTAACGAACTGATCACTTCGCATCACCACTCACTGAATCCAAGTTATGAACGGGTATTCCGCAATGTATGCGAGTATAAACTGGAACCGAAAGAGGTGATGTACGAAGTACAGTTCTATAACCCGACAGGAGGTACGGAACATACCGGTAAAATCGGCTCATACAACTCGCCTGAGATTGACAGAAACTCTTCTTATGGGTTGGGAAATTCATTTATCAAAACTACTCACATCTTCTATAATTATTTTGATGAAGATGATCCACGCCTCCCAACCGCTATTGCTACATTCAAAATAGACAAAAATGATAAAGTAATCGCTGTTCCCCTTAACGAGAGTTATAATTGGGCACCAGGCAAATGGCGTCGCAACTGGGTAGCAGGTTCTCCAAAAGACCTCGAAAACACAGATGTAAACTTCATCCTGCTACGCTACTCTGACGTACTGCTGATGTATGCTGAAGCTGTAAATGAATGCGACGGGCAGCTGGACGATCTGGCTATTGAATGTTTGAATCAGGTACGTCGCCGGGCTTATGAAGCCGACCCTACAACCCCGAATGCAGAGCTGGACTTCACAAAAGCAGACTTTCCCACACAGCAAACCGTCCGTGATTATCTATATATGGAACGTGCACGCGAACTTTGCTTTGAAGGTTTTCGCAGATTTGATCTTATCCGATGGAATTTATTGGGTAGTACGATTGCCGATTTTGCCGTGAAGTTCAAAGCAGCCGTAGCTGACGGTACACTGAAAGCCTATACCTGGGCAGCAGGAAATCGTTTCGAAGCGGGCAAACATGAATTATATCCGATACCAACTTACGAAATACGGGAGACGAAGGGTATCGTGACCCAGAATCCGAAATATTGATAAAACCCCGGGCCGCAGGTTGTATGAACCTATACAAATTATAAACTCTTAAGTCCATAACAATTAGTGTGATTATCTTTTGTTCCGGGTTTGTATAATCTGCGGTCTAAGGGGAAAGCTGATACAGATTTTTATCCCTGACAATTATGAAATACAAGTTATTATCAGCCCTGCCGGGCCTCATCTTACCTCTGGCACACAGTAACGCTACCGGGCAAAAACAGCCCGAACGGCCAAACATTCTCTGCATCGTTTGCGAAGATATCAGTCCTTACCTGGGATGTTATGGCGACGCTGTAGCCGTTACCCCCAACCTGGATAATTTCTCACGCGAGAGTATACGCTACACGGGTATGTACACCACGATCGGAGTCTCTTCTCCAAGTCGTGCAGCACTTATTACCGGGATGTATTCAACCTCCATTGGTGCCAACAATATGCGTACAGCACAAAACAAGTCGAAACCGGCCGGCATACATCCATACGATGTAGTACTTCCGGCAGGTATCAAATGCTATACGGAACAGATGCGTGCCGCAGGTTACTTCTGCACTAATAACTCAAAAACAGATTATCAGTTTGCCGCTCCTCTAACCGCCTGGGATGAACAAGGAGATCGGGCACATTGGAAACATGCTCCCGAAGGAATGCCCTTCTTCTCCATCTTCAATCTCAATGTGACGCATGAGTTTCAGGTAATGAAACGTGCAGACCAGCCTTTGAGTGTTCAGCCGGAAGATATCATTCTTCCTCCCTATTATCCGGACGATCCTGTTGTACGCAAAGACATGGCCATTCTTTATAGCAATATCACCGAAATGGACCGTCAGTTTCAGATACTGGTAGACGAGCTTAAAGCATCGGGTAAACTGGACAATACAATTATCATATGGTACTCAGACAACGGAGGCCCCATGCCCAGACAAAAAAGAGAACTATATGAATCAGGGGCACTTGTGCCGTTTATGATACGTTTTCCCGACGGATACAAAGCGGGGACGGTAGACCAGGGGTTGCACATGTTTGTTGATATCCCTGCAACAATCCTTTCACTGGCCGGACTACCTGTACCTGAATATATGCACGGTCGTGCTTTTTTAGGTCAATACAAGCAGAAACCGCGTAAGTATGTTTATGGTGCGCGCGACCGCCTCGATACTTTCTATGAAAAACAAGGCTGTGTACGTGATGAGCGCTATCGTTATATACGCAACTATCGTACTGAACAACCCGACTATCTACCCATCATCTCCCGCGCCGCTATGCCTATGATGGCCCGTATGGCAGAGCTCCATGAAGCCGGAAAACTAAATGCCGATCAGGAGAAATGGTTCAAATATCCTCGTCCCGAAATAGAATTCTATGACGTACAAGCTGATCCGCATGAACTAAACAATCTGGCGGATGACCCTAAATATAAGAAAAAGATAAAGGAACTGAGTGATGAATTTGACCGTTGGATATCGACTTATAATGAGATGTGGAAATACACCGAACCGGAACTCATTGAAATGTTTCGCCCGGGAGGGGTACAACCTGTAGTAGCCCGCCCTGAAGTAAAGATAGAAAACGGAACGGCTACCCTGACTTGCAGTACCGAAGGAGCTTCCATTGCTTACCAGATAAACGGTCGCGGATTGAACGAACATCACTGGTTCCTCTACACAGGTCCGTTCAACGTAAATCCGGGAGATAAAATTTCGGCTATTGGTGTACGTGCCGGATACAAAGACAGCTCTATACAAGCCGAAGCCGATGAGCTACTTACCGAATGGGTGGAAACACTCCTTACCTATCAAGTCAGCCACAAAAATGCCTCATTGAACGGAGGCCTTCTTTGTCCGGCCTGTGCCCGCGTACATGGGCGCTGTGGTGATGCTGTGTTACCTTTAATGTATATTGCCGAGAAAACGTGTAATGAGAAATATGTAACAGCAGCCAAAAACCTGATGCACTGGATGGGCAACGTTCATCAACCGGATGGTTCATGGATGAATGACGTGAACGTGTCGGACTGGAACGGAACAACCGTATTCGCTGCCATCGCTCTTTATGAAGCATTGCATCATCACGGCCATTTACTGGACGACTCGACCCGCAATGCCTGGCGTGAACAACTCTTGCAGGCCGGAGAATTTATCTATGGTGATAAATTCATCTACAGCCGTCGTCGTGAAGGGATGCGCAATATGAATGTAAACTACTCCGCCTCGGCAATCTATGCCCTCTTTGCTATTGGCACAGAATTCAACCGGCAGGACTTCATCGCCCGTGCCCGCGAAACGGCCGGAGACTTAAAAGCCTTCTTCACCACCAATGAATATTTCCTTTTTGGTGAAGGTCCCGAAATAAAAAATAAAACACGCAATGGTTGCCTCCCGGTAGACCTTCTATATAATGTAGAAGAGTCACTTCCCAATATGGTTTACTATGCCCGTATGGCAGATGATAAGGAGCTAATGGCACTCCTGGAAAAATCAATGGATACCCATCTTGAATTTATGCTCCCCGACGGAGCATGGGACAACAGTTGGGGAACCCGCAGCTTTAAATGGACGTATTGGGGAGGACGTACCAGTGACGGTTTCATGGGAGGATACTATACACTTGCCGACCGACATCCGGAATATGCAGAAGCCATACACCGCAATATCGCCTTACTGAAAAAGGCAACCCACAACGGACTATTACATGGAGGTATGAATTATCACGACTGCGGTGTAGAAGCCTGCATTCATCATACCTTCGGACATGCCAAAGCACTGGCTTCTTTTCTCAACCAACCGGTAGTTACTCCGGCCCCCGTTCTACTCCCACGAGATAAGACTTATGGAGTGAAACGTTTCAAGGATATCAACACCTGGCTGGTGAGCGAAGGCGAATGGCGGGCTACCGTCACCGGATTCGATTCGGAATACAAAGTGAAAGGTACACATCCGATGGGAGGAGTTCTTTCTATGTTATGGAACAAACAGATCGGTCCGGTATTTGCTGCCACCATGAATCTCTATACACTGATCGAAGCTCCTAATATGCAGGCCTATACGCAGCCACACCGTATGGCTGGCAGCCCTCGTATAGAATTAATTGAAAATGGAACGATGTATAGTAACCTCGACGATCTGGACACAAAAATAACTTATCAGAAAAAGGGAAACGCCCATCAGTTTCATATTGTAACGCATCTGGTAGATAGCAAACAGCAATTTTCTTCTGCCGGAAAAGAAGCTGTGGAGATTGATTATATCTTCCAGGAGAAAGAGATCGGCATTCACTGCTCTATCCCTGAACCACTAAGAAAAGCCGGTGTACAACTAACGCTGCCCATCATTGCCGCACCGCAGGAAAAAGAAAATATAACCGAACATTCTGTTCAAGTAAATAAGGAAGGAGGAGTTTTAGTACTCAATAGCCCGCAAACGCTTACAATCGCTCCAACAGATGAAAACGGACGTATTTTCAACCCTGTCCCCGGATTTTGTTTTATCCCTGTGATTGTACAACCCAATGAAAAAGGGGAAGTAGAAATAAGTATCCGTATTACAGCACCTTAAAAATCCCTACTTATGCGAATCAGTTCACCACAGAGTAGCACAGAGTTCCACAGAGTACTATTTATCTGATAAAACGCGGATTAAAAGACTGTAGCTCTTTATCATACATTTGTTTCCCTTTGCGAAAATCTGCGTTCATTTGCGTTTCAATAAAGATTTAAACTCTGTGGAACTCCGTGTTACTCTGTGGTGAAATAGATTCATATCCATATAAGAACAAAGATTATGGCCCTATCCTTTCGGTAACGGAAGTGCCCCTAAACGGCATCGCCACCGTTGCCCGGTGTTGTACTTTGTCTTTCTCAGAAAGGAACGTTCCTTTCCCCGGTGAGCAGTCTTGTTTTACATGTACATGTTTCACTGCACCACATGTACATGTCGTACTGCACCACATGCACATGTCGTACCGCTTTACATGTACATCTAAAACAACGCTACACACCGAGGCTTCCTACGTTACTCTACGAGATAGGGCTTTATCGATACCGGAGAGATAAATAGATGGTAATGGCAGACAACATTTAGCGTAAAACTGATTAATAATAAATCAGCTCACCGCAAAGGACATAGAGACGAAGCAACTAATCGAATAACTCTTTCAGCACATCTAAAGATTTCAATAGCGGAAAATCGGGTAAGTGCAACCGATAATACTCATTAATAATTGTGAGGCAACGTGCCCGTTCTGTACGGTTCATACCGAAAACATGCATCGTATCATAATTCATTCGCATCAAACCAATAAGACGGAATGCCTCCTGCGGACCAATATACGACGAATGCAACTGCGGACGAAGCGAGGTAAAACAAGCATTCAACATATCAAAATAATCCCCTTCATGATAATCCTCCAAATTGGGATATAACCCCAAAAAGCGGGAAAGACGCATTAAAAACACCAAATGGAAATTGGCAAAACTCTCCCGGCATTCATCCAGCCAGGTAATGGAGTGAATCAGATAAGCAAACAACGGACGGTTTTCCGCTTCTTCACGAATGGCACGGTAAAGAAATTCCGCCAGAAAAAGAGCGATAGCTGACTTATATGGATCGTAAGGTATTGAAGAGAAAGGAAAAAAGGATTTTGCCTCTTTTATCTTATAAAGAGTAGTATTGGGTCGGAAATCTGCCTCAAACTCTATCAAAGAAAGTGGTTGAAACAATACGGACTTTACTGCCGCTTTTCTCGAACGTGGTACCGAAACTAAAAAAGAGGCGCGCCCCAACAACTCAGTATACATCTCAACAATATTAGATGTATCATTATATTTCAGTGTATGAAGAACTATCCCAACCGTTTTTTGTAACATTTCTCTTCTAATTCTAATTCAACACAAAACTACAAAAAAAAGCGGAATGTTAGTAGTTTATCTTCTACTACCTAAAAAAAAGATATCTATATGACATTTTTTTCGCTGCATTATTTTATTGATAATCAGAAGAAAATCAGGTATAACACAAGAAACGGGGTAACTTCTTATAAAAAAAATCTTGCGAAATATTTGCTAATTCAAAAAAAGTATCTACCTTTGCATCCGCAATCGAGAAACAAACACTCGAAAAGCAAAAGAAACGGAAACGCTTCAAAGAAATGATGGCCCGTTCGTCTATCGGTTAGGACGCAAGATTTTCATTCTTGAAAGGGGGGTTCGACTCCCCCACGGGCTACAATTAAAAAAATAAACGAATTAAAACAGATTAGTCGAGATGGCAAATCACAAATCATCACTAAAGAGAATCAGACAAGAAGAAACAAGAAGACTTCATAACAGATATTATGGTAAAACCATGAGAAACGCTGTTAGAAAACTTCGTTCGACTACTGACAAAGCAGAAGCAACTGCTATGTATCCAGGCATCACAAAATTGCTTGATAAGTTGGCTAAAGTGAATATTATTCACAAGAACAAAGCTAACAACTTGAAGTCTAAATTGGCTATCTACATTAATAAGCTTGCTTAATATAAGAAATTAGCACTACTTCATACAACACAGAGACTGGACTTTTTAGTTCGGTCTTTTGTGCGTTAGGATCCATCTAATCAGATAAACCTTCTTCTTTTTCACTACTTATCAGTATTCTTGTTTTTTCACCCTTTATTCTTCCTCAATCCATTTTTTTTTGCTATTTTTGCTCTGTTATTATAACTTAGAAAGGCAATTATGAGCGAAGACTTATTCTCCCAAGTTCCCCAGGACAACGGATCGTATTCAGCCGACAGCATTCAGGTTCTAGAAGGTCTGGAAGCTGTGCGCAAGCGCCCCGCGATGTACATCGGCGACATCAGTGTAAAGGGACTTCATCACTTGGTATATGAAATCGTTGATAACTCTATCGACGAAGCGTTGGCAGGTTATTGCGACCACATTGAAGTCACAATCAACGAAGATAATTCAGTTACCGTACAGGACAATGGACGTGGTATTCCTGTAGACTTCCACGAAAAAGAACAGAAATCAGCACTTGAAGTAGCGATGACGGTACTTCATGCAGGTGGTAAATTCGACAAAGGTTCGTACAAAGTTTCAGGTGGTCTGCATGGTGTAGGTATGTCTTGCGTGAACGCGCTGTCTGCCCACATGATCAGTCAGGTTTACCGTAATGGTAAAATCTACCAGCAGGAGTATGAAATAGGAAAACCGCTTTATCCCGTAAAGGAAGTAGGCGAGTCGGAACATACCGGAACAAAACAACAATTCTGGCCGGATGCTACCATCTTCACAGAAACGGTTTACAAGTATGAAATTCTTGCCGGACGTATGCGCGAACTTGCTTACCTGAATGCAGGTATCAGAATTACATTGACAGATCGCCGTGTAGTTAATGATGAAGGCAAATTCAAACAAGAAGTATTCTATTCAGAAGAAGGCTTAAAGGAGTTTGTTCGTTATCTGGAATCCTCACGTGATCACCTGATTAATGATGTGATCTATCTGGACACGGAGAAGCAGGGTATCCCCATTGAACTGGCTATCATGTATAATACCGGATTCTCTGAAAACGTCCACTCTTATGTAAATAACATTAATACAATAGAAGGTGGTACACACCTGGCCGGTTTCCGTCGTGCACTGACGCGTACGCTGAAGAAATATGCCGAAGACAGCAAAATGCTGGAAAAGGTAAAGGTAGAAATCTCCGGTGATGACTTCCGCGAAGGTTTGACTGCTGTTATTTCTGTTAAAGTGGCTGAACCACAGTTTGAAGGACAGACCAAAACGAAATTGGGTAACAACGAAGTAATGGGAGCTGTAGACCAAGCAGTAGGTGAAGCATTGGCTTATTATCTGGAAGAACATCCGAAAGAAGCCAAGCTGATCGTTGACAAGGTGGTACTTGCTGCAACAGCTCGTCACGCTGCCCGTAAAGCACGTGAAATGGTACAACGTAAATCTCCGATGTCCGGTGGCGGACTTCCGGGTAAACTGGCTGACTGTTCGGACAAAGATCCACAAAAATGTGAATTATTCCTCGTTGAGGGAGATTCAGCAGGTGGTACAGCCAAACAGGGTCGTAACCGTGCATTCCAGGCTATCTTACCCTTACGTGGTAAGATTTTGAATGTAGAGAAAGCAATGTACCACAAAGCGCTTGAAAGCGAAGAAATCCGTAATATATATACAGCATTAGGTGTTACTATCGGAACAGAAGAAGATAGCAAGGCTGCCAACATTGACAAGTTGCGCTATCATAAGATTATCATTATGACCGATGCCGATGTCGATGGTTCTCACATCGACACACTGATCATGACATTCTTCTTCCGTTATATGCCACAGATTATCCAGAATGGTTATCTGTACATCGCTACGCCTCCGCTCTATCTGTGTAAGAAAGGTAAAGTAGAAGAATATTGCTGGACAGATGCGCAACGCCAGAAGTTTATCGATACCTATGGCGGTGGTTCGGAAAACGCGGTTCATACACAACGCTATAAAGGTTTGGGTGAAATGAACGCCCAGCAATTGTGGGAAACAACGATGGACCCGGAAAACCGTATGCTAAAACAAGTAAATATTGAAAACGCAGCAGAAGCTGATTTCATCTTCTCCATGTTAATGGGTGAAGACGTAGGACCGCGCCGCGAATTCATTGAAGAAAATGCAACGTATGCAAATATCGATGCATAATACGTAATTATATCACCAACCTCACATCTTACAACGAAGAAGCGCCGGTAAACAAAGGAAAATCCTTTGTACCGGCGCTTTTCTTTTTAAAAAGAAAGGCTGGAATACTACCTTGTTCCAATCAAATAAAACGTTGTTTCTTTAATTCTTCTGCAGTAACCTCTAACTCTCTATACCACTCTTCTCCGAATTTACGAATAAGTGGTTCTTTCAGAAATTTATATACCGGTACATCTTCTTTCTTGCCCAATAGCACAGCTGCCTTACAAATATCCCAACGGCTGTAATTAACAGCTTTATAAGGACCATAATCGCCCACACGAATAGGATAGAGATGACAAGACACAGGTTTGTAAAAATTCACTTTCCCTTCGCGGTAAGCTTTTTCAATGGCACAATAGCAGTAGCCTTTTTCATCGTAGCAAGTAAATACACAATCCTTATTATTTACAATAGAAGTCACAATATCTCCCTCTTGGTCAGTATACACCACTCCTTGTTTGTCAATAACGGCACGAGCCTCCGGAGAAAGTTCCTCCCAAATCACAGGAAGCACCTCTTCCAGCTTCGCAATCTCATCGAGTTCAACCGGAGCACCGGCATCTCCTTCGATGCAACATTCACCTTTACAAGCCTTCAGGTTGCAAATGAATTTTTCGCGAAACACATCTAAACTTACTACAACATCTCCTATTTGAATCATTCACTCAATCTATTAAAAGCAGAGACGCATTGAATACACCTTGTACCCTTATAAACATTTCATTCGTGTTTGCAAAGCTACAAGACGCATGCAGTGCGTCTCTACCATAAATTATATATTACTTAATCAGTACATTACCATTCATTTCCGCCGGTGCTTCAAGTCCCATAATCTTCAGGATTGTAGGAGCAACATCAGCAAGACGTCCATTCTCTACTTTAGCATCCTTATTTTCTGTAACATACACACAAGGAACCGGATTCAGAGAGTGTGCTGTATTCGGAGTACCATCTTCATTCAAAGCGTGATCGGCATTACCATGATCGGCAATAATGATAGCTTCATAACCCTGCGCCTTAGCTGCTTCAACTGTTTCTTTTACACAAGCATCTACGGCAACAACCGCTTTCTCAATTGCATCATAAATACCGGTATGTCCTACCATATCGCCATTGGCATAGTTCACAACGATAAAATCATATTTATTCTCGTTGATGGCAGCCACCAGTTTATCTTTCACTTCGTAAGCACTCATCTCCGGCTTCAAGTCATAAGTAGCTACTTTGGGAGACGGAACCAAGATACGGTCTTCATTATTATATGGAGTTTCACGTCCACCGTTAAAGAAGAATGTTACATGTGCATATTTCTCTGTTTCAGCAATATGAAGCTGTTGCAAACCTTTGGCAGCCAGATATTCACCTAAAGTATTCATCACATTTTCTTTATCGAATAAGATATGAACACCTTTAAAAGAAGCATCATATGGAGTCATACAATAATACTGCAACCCCGGAATAGTATGCATACCTGCTTCCGGCATATCCTGCTGAGTCAGTACTACAGTCAGCTCTTTCGCGCGGTCATTACGATAATTAAAGAAGATAACAACATCGCCTTCTTTAATTGTACCGTCAACGTTCGCATTAACAATCGGTTTTATAAATTCGTCAGTAATACCTTCATCATAAGACTGCTGCATTGCCTGAACCATATCTGTAGCTTTTGTACCAATGCCATTTACCAGCAAATCATATGCTTCTTTCACACGCTCCCAACGTTTATCGCGATCCATTGCATAATAGCGACCAATGATAGAAGCAATCTTGCCGGCTGATTTTGCACAATGCGCTTCCAATTGTTCGATAAATCCTTTACCGCTCTTCGGGTCTGTATCACGACCATCCATGAAACAATGAATGTATGTATTCTCAACACCATATTCTTTGGATATATCACAAAGCTTGTACAGATGATCCAATGAACTGTGTACACCACCATCAGAAGTCAATCCCATGAAATGAATATTCTTTCCGTTTTCTTTAGCATAAGTAAAAGCAGAAACAATTTCGGGGTTCTTCATGATGCTGTTATCACGACATGCCAGATTGATTTTTACCAAATCCTGATAAACGACACGTCCGGCACCAATATTAAGGTGTCCTACTTCTGAGTTACCCATCTGTCCATCGGGCAAACCCACGTTCTCACCACTTGCCTGAAGCTGAGAATGAGGATACGTTTTTAGCAAATAATCCCAATAAGGAGTGGGAGTATTAAAAATTACGTCATCTTTTCCGTGGTCGCCTATTCCCCAACCATCAAGGATCATTAAAAGGGCTTTCTTACTCATAATATTTAAAATTAATTAATTGGCTTTCTTTAATTCGGGTGCAAAGGTACGAAAAAGATTATTTTAATCACAAAAAAGGAGAATAAGGTGCACTCTTATAAGAAATATTCCGTACTTTTGCCCCGCTTTTAAAAATATTAAGAATATAAATATGGACGATTCAAACCCGCGAACGTGCAACAGTATTAACTAAAAGCGAACAGAGCCATACAAGCGTCATGATGCCTCTGTTCGGATTAAAAACAAACGAAAGGAGGCAATAAGATGAGAAAATATCTTTATTGTGAGGCTGGCTTTGTGGAAAAATCACAATGGCTACCCAATAGCTGGGTGAATGTAGTATGCCCCGATGCAAATGATTTTGAGTTTCTGACTCAGGAATTACAAGTCCCAGAATCTTTTTTGAATGACATTGCCGATACCGACGAACGCCCTCGTACAGATACGGAGGGAAATTGGTTATTGACTATTCTTCGCATACCCGTACAAAGTAATCAGAACGCCATCCCATTCAGTACCGTCCCCATTGGTATCATTACCAACAATGAAATCATTGTTTCCGTATGTTATCACAACACGGAATTACTACCGGATTTTATTGAACATACCCGCCGTAAAGGGATCATAGTACGCAATAAATTAGACTTGATTTTACGGCTTATCTATTCATCGGCAGTATGGTTTCTGAAATACCTGAAACAAATTAATATTGACATCACCGCAGCAGAAAAAGAGCTGGAAAAAAGTATCCGCAACGAAGATCTCCTGCGCCTGATGAAATTACAAAAAACACTCGTTTACTTCAACACCTCTATTCGTGGTAATGAGGTGATGATAGGTAAGCTGAAAAGTATTTTTCAAGATACCGACTATCTGGACCAGGAATTAGTGGAAGATGTTATAATCGAATTAAAACAAGCATTCAATACCGTGAATATCTATAGTGATATCCTTACGGGAACCATGGACGCATTTGCCTCTATCATTTCCAACAATGTGAATGCGATCATGAAACGCATGACAAGCCTGTCTATTACATTGATGATACCTACACTGATTGCCAGTTTCTATGGAATGAATGTAGATATACACATTGATGAAGTGCCACATGCTTTTGCATTAATCGTATTATCCTCAGTAGTGCTTTCTGCAATGGCGTTCATCATATTCAGAAAGATTAAATGGTTCTAAAGAAGGGGAAGGAAAAAAGGAGAGTAGAGAAGGGAGAAGTACTATGCAGCGTGACAGGGCAACAACTTTCAACTTTTCATTAAATAACTTTCTTCATTTTCAATTAAATCAGGTCCAAACAGACATAAAGAATGCTTAAGTGGTTTAAATAGCTGCTTAAGTGTTCTTTTTGTTGTAAAACAAAGAATATCTGCAAGATGCATTTCTTACACAAAGTTTGTGCCGTTTGATTTATTTGTTTATTTTTGCAAAAAGTACTACTATCGTGTTAAAAAGGAATGCATTATGAAGAAAAAACACTTAAAACTCGGCTCATGTGCCCTCATGGCCTCATTACTCACGCTATCCTCTTGTGTGGATAACGATTATGATCTTACTAAAGACATCGACTTAACCATTCAGGTGGGTGGAAGCGAATTCGCTATTCCCGGAGGAGAGACTGAGCCGATAAAGTTGAGTAAGATACTGGATATTGAAGAAGATGGCGTTGTAAAGATCGACAATGAAGGCAATTATTATCTGCTACAGGAAGGATCGGAAAGTAACACAAACATCTCAGTAAATGGCTTTCAGGTAGAAGCCCCCAATATCACCCCGATAAGACCAGAATTAAACTTTACCATACCGCCTCTGACCGGTCTTCCTCCAACTGATATCTCAGCACCACTTCCAATAGAGAGTACAAATTTCGAATTGAAGGGTGAAAACCTTCCGACAGATATCACAAGCCTCTCTTCTATCGATATGGATATGGAAGCTGTGATTCGCTTTTCTATACCGGCAACAATCATCAGTAAACTCACTTTAAAGAGTGTTGAACTGAGCTTCCCGAAGTTTATCAAATCACCGAGACTCACAAATGGAGTATTACACCTGACAGGAGAAGAAGCTACTGCCGCAAATGGACTGACAATTACAATTCCCGTTGACGGAATTAACTGTAATAATCAAGAAGGGGTCACGTTTATCAAAGGCGATGAATATTCTCAACTTCTGATGAAAGGAACTATCTCTCTGGAAGGAGAAGTCAGTATCAATACCGGCGATGTACAACAAGGAGTTGAAGGCCCTGTTAGTATCAATCTGACAGTGGAAATCACACTACAGGACAAACAGTCCAAACAACCTATTATCAGCATAAAGTCAGTTACAGGTATTGTACAACCAAAGATAGATATCAACATTGATCCGGTTACTCTGTCCGGGTTGCCCGACTTTCTGGATGATGAAAAAGTAACCTTGTCTGTACAGAATCCAATGGTATTCTTCACAGCTAAGAACAATACCCCGGTTGCAGCAAACGTAAATGGTATAATCACTTCTTTCATAAACAAGGGTAGTGAAGAAATACCGGTAGGAGATCCTAATAAGCCTGTAACATTCAGCTTCAAACTGAACAAAGAAGAAGATCAGAAATTCTGTCTTTCACCGTTAGCACCTACAAATATGGAAGGAATAACCCATGTGGCAGTGCCCAATTTGCCTACACTTATCAACAAGATTCCTGACATATTTAAGTTCGACGTAAAAACCAACGCTACTACCGACGAAACTACTGTCGAATTAGGGCGTACTTACAATATTACTACCGATTATGACGTGAACGTACCTTTCGTATTTGGTAAAAACATCACAACGATTGTTTACAAAGACAGTGTAGACGGTTGGTATGATGACTTGAAAGACTATGAAATACAACAGGTAAACGCTACCGCTACTGCTTTCAACACAATCCCGTTAGGATTGAACCTCACAGCTAAGGCACTGACAGTAGATAATCAAGGAAAAGCCGAAGAACTGAAAGGTGTTGCTGTCACAGTAATAGTTGATGGTAAAAAAGACGGTACCATCAAAGCCGGTAAGAACAATATAGCCGTTGAAAGTACATTAGTCATTGAAATAAAAGAAACGACTTCCGGAGCTGTCAAGAGACTGGACGGACTTGCTTTCGAAATCGTAGCAGCATCAGCAGAAGGTGCCGAGGGACAACAACTGAACGAAAACCAAACGTTGCAATTGAAGAATGTACGACTGAAAGTACCCAATGGTGTAATTATAGATTTGAACTAATTTAGATGTATCAAAAAACGAATAGAACAATGAAACACTATAAATTAAAAGCCACACTGGCTTCACTCTTTATTCTCTGTACTACAGGCGTAGGGGCACAAAGCCTCAACTCGAGCTATTTTATGGAAGGTATGACTTATCGTCATCAGCTCAACCCGGCATTTATGAATGAAAGTAATTATATCAATTTACCCTTCTTCGTATTAGGTAATTTCAATGTAGGACTTCAGGGTAATATCGGGGTGAATGATTTCCTTTATAAATATAATCAGAACGGATATAAACTGACTACGTTTATGAACCCGACCGTTGGCAGTCAAGAGTTTCTAAGCAACCTGCATACTAACAACCACCTCAGTGTAAATCTTCGTATGCCTATTATTGCATTTGGTTTCCGTGGTTTCGGAGGTTTCAATACATTTGAAATTGCATTCCGCTCTAATACTTCTGTCAACTTGCCATACGGACTTTTTGACTTTATGAAAACAGGAATGAGCGACGAAGGCGGAACTCATTATAGAGTAAAAGATCTCACCGTACGCTCCAACAATTATGCAGAAGTAGCTTTGGGACATTCGCATGAGATCATTAAAGATCGCCTGACAATAGGTGCCAAAGTTAAATTCCTGGTAGGAGGAGCTAATGCAGAAGCGCAAATCAAGAGAATGGACATCACAATGGGACAAGACGAATGGCTCATAGATGCTGAAGGACAGGTAGAAGGTTCATTGAAGGGGGGGTATTTCGAAAGTAAAGAGCCCGATGAACACGGTAAACCCGGAGAAATTGACGGTTTTGACATCGATGGTCCAGGTATAGGTGGTTACGGAGTTGGATTTGATTTGGGAGCTGTATACAAAATGGACGATTACGTAGAAGGACTTACCCTTTCGGCTGCTCTGCTTGACCTGGGGTTCATTAAATGGAACAACGGGCTGAAAGCTAAAATGCAACATAACTACACCTTCAAGGGATTTGAAAATCCAATTGCAGTAAAACCAGGAGAAGGTGAACCGGGAGATATAGACGACGAGTTGGATAACCTGGGAGATCAGTTTGAAGAATTCATCAAGTTCTATGATGACGGAACAGTTAAGAGCCGTACTACCAAACTGGCCACTACCATGAATATCGGTGCCGAATACGTGCTTCCTTATTATAAGAACCTGAAATTCGGTTTGCTTTCATCCACACATTTCAATAAGCCTTTCACATGGTCGGAAGCACGCCTTTCAGCCAATGTAGCCCCGGTAAGATGGTTTGAGGCTTCTGTAAACTATGCAATAAGCAGTTTCGGTTCGTCATTGGGATGGGTACTGAATTTCCACCCGAGTGGTTTCAACTTCTTTATTGGAACAGACCACATGATAACCAAAGTAACCCCACAATATGTTCCGGTAGGCAATGCTAATGCAAACGTAAGTATGGGATTCAACATTACCTGGGGAAAGAAGAAAACCAAAAAAGTGGTAACAACAACTACGACATCAGAATTCTAAAGATAACTGACCGTCACCCAACAGGTTGAAGGTCATCCGATGATAAGGAGAAACACCGTGTTCGGCAATAGCTGCACGGTGTTTTTTTGTGGGATACCCTTTGTTATGATCCCAATCGTAATAAGAGAATTCTTCATGCAGCCGGTTCATGTAATCATCGCGATAAGTTTTCGCCAGGATAGAAGCAGCAGCAATAGACAGATACTTCCCGTCCCCTTTAATCACCGTTGTATGAGGGATATCAGCATACTTTTTAAAACGATTACCATCAATGAGAAGATGTTCCGGTCGTACCTTGAGCTGATCTACTGCCCGGTGCATGGCAAGAAAAGAGGCGTTCAGAATATTTATATCGTCTATCTCTTCGGGAGATACAATCCCAACAGCCCAGGCAATAGCTTCCCGCTCAATAACCTCACGCAAAGCATAACGTTGTTTTTCGGTGAGCTGTTTGGAATCATTCAAGAGTTCATTCTTAAAATCTACCGGAAGAATAACGGCAGCAGCATAAACAGAACCGGCCAAACAACCGCGTCCGGCTTCATCACAACCAGCCTCCACAAGACCTTCATTCAAATAAGGTAATAGCATAATCGCTTTATTTAGTTGAAAATTGAAAGTTGAAAATTAACTGCGCGATCATGCTACGTAACAACTTTCAACTAATAGCACAATCATCCTTACATTTAAAAAACGGCACAAAGATAATTATTTAGTTGAAAATTGGCTACGCTATAACGCTGCATAGTAATTTTCAATTTTCAACTTTCAACTAAAACAAGCTCCAGGCAACAGTCAGACCTGCCATAACAATGGCGACCATGCTCATAAGCTTTATCAGGATATTCAAACTCGGGCCGGATGTATCTTTAAACGGATCGCCAACGGTATCGCCTACAACAGTTGCTTTGTGTACTTCGCCACCTTTGCCACCCAAATTACCTTCTTCCACATATTTCTTTGCATTATCCCAAGCACCACCGGCATTAGCCATAAAAATAGCAAGTACGAAACCACTGCTCAAACCACCGATAAGCAACCCAACAACTCCAGTCACTCCAAAAACAACTCCGGTAAGAATAGGAGCAACAATGGCTATAAGTGAAGGAATAACCATCTCACGCTGAGCACCTTTGGTGGAGATAGCCACACAACGTTCGTAATCGGGTTCCGCCTCTCCGGTCAGGATACCTTTTATCTCACGGAACTGACGACGTACTTCATCCACCATATGACCGGCAGCGCGCCCAACGGCATTCATTGTCAATCCACAGAAAAGGAAAGCCATCATAGAACCAATAAAAATACCGGAAAGCACCTTTGGGTTCATCAGAGTGACATCATAGTAATTCATAAAATCCACAAAGGTAGCATTGGCAGTTGCTATAATATCGCCATTGGGCATCGTCAGTTCTACTGTTCCCAGACGGGTCAACCCGATACGGATTTCCTCAATGTAAGAAGCAAGCAAGGCAAGCCCCGTTAGTGCAGCAGAGCCAATGGCAAATCCTTTACCTGTAGCAGCTGTTGTATTACCCAATGAGTCGAGGGCATCCGTACGCTTACGTACTTCCTCACCCAAACCGGACATTTCAGCATTACCACCAGCATTGTCGGCAATCGGTCCATAGGCATCCGTAGCAAGGGTTATTCCTAATGTAGAAAGCATACCTACGGCAGCAATGCCAATACCATAAAGTCCCATACCAACATTATTGAAGTCGAAGCCGGAAGCAAACAGGAAAGAGGCTATAATACCCACTACCACAGCTAATACAGGAATGGCTGTAGAGATCATACCCAAACCGATACCGGAGATAATAACTGTAGCCGGACCAGTCTTACCGCTCTCGCTCAACTTCTGAGTAGGCCGATAGGACTGGGATGTATAATACTCGGTAGAACGGCCAATGATAATACCAACAACCAATCCAACTACCACGGCACAAGAAATCCACATCCAATTTTCAAGCTGCAATAACCAAAGAATAAAGAAAGTAGCCGCTACTATCAATACCGAACTCAGATTTGTACCGAAAGCAAGCGAGTTCAACAAGTCTTTCATCTTAGCATTTTCTTTGGTACGTACCGAGAAGATACCAATGATAGAAAGCAGAATACCCACAGCAGCAATCAGCATTGGGGCAATAACGGCTTTAAACTGCATCACGGTGTCACCTGTATGAATAAAGGCAGCTGCCCCCAATGCAGCGGTAGCAAGGATAGAGCCACAATAGGACTCATAAAGATCGGCTCCCATACCAGCCACATCACCTACATTGTCACCTACATTATCGGCAATGGTAGCCGGATTTCGCGGATCATCCTCCGGTATGCCTGCTTCTACCTTCCCCACAAGGTCGGCACCCACATCGGCTGCTTTGGTATAAATACCGCCACCTACGCGGGCAAACAATGCCTGTGTGGAAGCTCCCATACCGAAAGTCAGCATCGTAGTAGTGATAATACAAAGTTTATGAGTAGGACTCAGCACATCAGCCGGAATGGCCCAGTTCAACAATAAATACCAGAAAGATATATCAAGAAGTCCAAGGCCTACTACTACCAGTCCCATCACCGCACCACTACGGAAAGCGATCCTCAGTCCGGCATTTAAAGAAGTACGCGCAGCATTGGCGGTACGTGCAGAAGCGTAAGTGGCCGTCTTCATACCAAGAAATCCCGAAAGTCCGGAGAAGAAACCACCGGTCAGAAACGCAATAGGTACCCAGGCATTCTGTACCTGAAAACCGTAGGCCATAATAGAGAACAAGACTACCAGACCGAAAAATACCCATCCCACAATCTTATACTGTTGTTTCAGATAAGACATGGCACCTTTGCGCACTGCTGCAGCAATCTTAATCATTTGAGGAGTACCTTCACTCTCTTTCATCATTTGCTTGTGGAAATAATAAGCAAAGCAGAGAGCCAATACAGAGGCGGCAGGAACCAGCCAGAAAAGCAAGCTATCCATAGAATAAATTTTTAGAGGTTTACGAAAGGCTAAAAGTATTGATTCCAAACGAGATAAGCAAATAAAAAAGAAAGAAAAAAGATGTCGGATTACTTGACTTTAGCTTTTTTATATCGTATCTTTGTTAACGTAATCATAAAGTAGATTCAATTAAACTACATTAGAAGGAGAGAGCCGCAGCTTTCTCCTTTCTTCTTTTATATACGGAGGATATGCCTTCTTTCTTCGGTACTTTTTAAGTATTTCCTCGGTATATAATGAAAATTACACGGTATGTTACGGTTCATTACATACTATGTTACGACGCAAATGACATTGTGTTGTGATGTAAATGCTACTTTCTTCCCGAATAGTTGTTTTTTTAGTTAAGAATCAATAAATCAGCTCTTGACAAGATTGCAACCCAGTTGCACATGCAAATGCCCTATATTTGCATCAGAAATCAATAATAGAATCATTATGAGCTGTAACTGTTGTCACCCTTCCGGCTGTAGCCCAGAAAAGAAAAAGAACGAATATATACCGGCTATCATCAGTTTTACCATGCTGGCAGTAGGAATGATACTCAATCATTTCAATCTGTTTACACTGCCGGGCAGTGCTCTGATATGGTATACAGTGGCCTACCTGCCCGTAGGATGGCCTGTATTGCGGGAGGCTTTCGGACGACTCCGTCACGGAGAGTTCTTCAATGAATTTATGCTGATGGGTATCGCCACCATCGGCGCATTCTGCATTGGTGAGTATCCCGAAGGAGTGGCAGTGATGCTATTCTACTCCATCGGAGAAGCTTTTCAGGATCGTGCAGTGGGGAATGCACAGCGAAATATCAAAGCACTGCTCGATGTACGTCCGGAAACGGCAACAGTCATCCGTGATAAACGTCCGGAGGCAATGCACCCTGAAAATGTTAAGGTAGGAGAAACCATCGAGATAAAAGCCGGCGAACGCGTCCCTCTTGACGGAATGATGCAAAACGATCAGGCCTCTTTCAATACAGCTGCACTAACCGGAGAAAGTCGTCCTCGAACCATACGCTTAGGAGAGACGGTGCTTGCAGGGATGATTGCTACCGACCGGGTAGTACGGCTTACAGTAACCAAACCATTTAATGAAAGTGCACTTGCCCGAATACTTGCCATGGTACAAGAAGCCAACGAGCGGAAAGCACCTGTAGAGTTATTCATACGCCGGTTTGCACGGATATATACCCCTATCGTTACGGGATTGGCAGTACTTATCGTTCTCCTCCCCTTCCTCTACTCATTGGGAGTGCCTGCATTTGATTATGTTTTCAGAGACTGGCTTTACCGGAGTCTGGTGTTTCTGGTTATTTCCTGCCCTTGCGCGCTCGTTGTCAGTATCCCTTTAGGCTATTTTGGAGGTATCGGAGCAGCTTCCCGCGCCGGAGTCCTGTTCAAGGGGGGAAACTATCTGGATGCTATTACTCAGGTCAACACCGTAGTTTTCGACAAGACCGGAACTCTCACCAAAGGAGTATTTGAAGTACAGCATCTGGAGAGCGTACTCTTTTCCGATATAGAGTTATTGCAATACGTTGCCTCTGCGGAGCAGAAAAGCACACATCCGATAGCACGTGCCATCGGTGAATATGCGATCCGAAAGGAAGTAACACTCCTCCCTGCCACAGACACAACAGAGATACCCGGACACGGACTAAGAGTTATCATAGCCGGGCACGAAGTACTGGCAGGTAATCCCCGTCTACTCTCCCGCTACAACATTGCCTGCCCGGCAGAATTGAATGTTTCGGCAGATACCATTGTAACTTGTGCAGTAGACGGAACATATGCCGGATTTCTTCTTCTGGCTGATACTCCCAAAGAGGATGCAGAGATAGCTATCCAGGCACTGAAAGCATTAAATATTGATAATATACAAATTCTTTCGGGCGATAAACAAGCAATTGTTTCTAAATTAGGAGCGCAATTGGGAATATCTCAGGCATACGGCGATCTGCTACCCGAAGGAAAGGTTGCCCATATTGAACAACTGAAGGCCAATCCTGCCCACCGCATTGCTTTCGTAGGAGACGGTATCAATGATGCACCTGTACTGGCAATGAGCAATGTAGGTATCGCTATGGGAGGCTTAGGTAGTGATGCAGCCATCGAGACGGCAGACGTAGTGATACAAAACGATCAGCCGTCTAAAGTAGCAACTGCCATACGCATCGGTCGTGCTACCCGACGGATTGTCTGGCAAAACATCATTCTTGCTTTCGGTGTAAAACTGGCCGTATTGCTATTGGGTGCCGTTGGCATGGCTACCATGTGGGAAGCTGTGTTTGCTGATGTAGGCGTAGCTTTGCTGGCTATCCTGAATGCCATACGAATACAGAAGCAAGGTGCCTCGGATTAGTTTACATCCGGCATGAACAATGAAAACAAAAAATGATTATGGAAGAGAATATCTACCTCGACAAACTAGGACAACGGGATATTAAGCCAACCGCTATGCGGTTGCTTATCCTTCGAGCCATGATGCAGTTCAACCGGGCTTTCAGTCTGCTCGACCTGGAGACGTATCTGGATACTGTGGACAAATCTACACTCTCACGCACTATTAACCTTTTTCTGAAACATCATCTCATACATGGTATAGACGATGGTTCAGGCTCACTGAAGTACGCCGTATGTGGGAATGAATGCAACTGTGACATTGATGATCTGCATGTACATTTCTATTGTACTAAGTGCCACAAGACATATTGCCTGCGGAATATACATATCCCGGCAGTCAGCCTGCCACAACATTTCACTGCAGAAAGTATCAATTACGTAATAAAGGGCTTGTGTGATCATTGTTCGCATTGACAAAAAAAGATTCGGTTAGCGTTCTCTTATATATATCTTTTGTTACCTTTGTGTCTCATCATACTATTCAACACACAATGGAACAGCTTTATGGATTGCAAGAAGACTACCGACAATGGCTCACAGAGCTTAAATCAAAAATACGTTTCAGCCAGATAAAAGCGGCAGTAGCCATTAACAGCGAACTCATCCGCCTATATTGGAACCTCGGGCAACAGATTGTAGAAAAGCAAGAGAATGCACAATGGGGAAGCGGATTCATAGAACGGCTTAGTAAAGACTTACAAATGGAATTTCCTACTATAGGCGGGTTCTCTTATCGGAATCTAAGACGTTGCAAACAGTTCTATCTCTTTTATAATCAAGACAATACAATTCGGCCACAACTTGTGGCCAAATTAGAAGACGATTCTTTATTCCAAATACCCTGGGGGCATCACGGACTCATAATGGAACGAACCAAAGTTGTTCAGGAAGCCCTCTTCTACATCCACAAAACCATCGAAAACGGATGGAGTCGTGCCATATTAGAATATCACATCGAAAAAGACCTCTATCATACTCAAGGCAAAGCTATCAATAACTTTTCTACCACTCTCCCCGAACCTCAAAGTGAACTCGCCAACGAACTTATCAAAGATCCGTATCATTTCGATTTCCTCCAACTTTCAGACAAAGCATTGGAGCGCGACATTGAAAATGGTCTTGTACAACACATCTCACAATTTTTATTGGAGATGGGACAAGGCTTCGCTTACATGGGACGGCAATACCTGCTGAGAGTAGGTAAAAAAGAGTATAGATTGGATCTGCTATTCTATCATACAAAACTTAAGGCCTATATCATTATCGAATTAAAAGCGAAAGAGTTCGAGCCCGAATTCATAGGTAAACTCAATTTTTACGTATCAGCTATTAACGAACTGGTACGTGACTCCCAAGACCGCCCCACCATCGGTATTCTCCTCTGCAAAGGAAAAGATGACTATGAAGTGGAATTCTCGCTTCGAGACATCAACAAACCTATTGGAGTCAGTACTTATACTTATAATGAACTTCCGGAAGAAATCCGACAAGCGCTCCCCGACCTGCAAGAGCTGAAAGAGCAATTAAACGAATATGACCGTTTGCAGTAAAAAACAATCTACAATATGAAGAAATCAATAATCTCATGTATTCTCTTCTGTTTAATCCTGTTGCCAATACAGGGACAAGAAATAAACACAGCCAAAATCGATTCTTTTCTTAATCATATCGAGAAGTATAATCAAGGTATTGGTTCTGTGGCCATTTCCAAAGGAGGGAAAACGGTGTATACACGCCGTTTCGGACAAAATAATCTGAATAAGAAACTAAACGGTGAAGCATTCAAATATCGCATAGGCTCCATCACCAAACTTATGACGGCTACACTGGTTGAACAACTTGTGGAACAAGGCCGGCTCAATCTAACCGAGACATTTTTGAAACCAAGGTTCAAAGTCCAGCCCAAATGTAGAACGGGCAAGTTCAAAAAAACTTTCACGCACCAAGACCTCCTCGAGAACATGGGTTGATATTGTATAGGTAGTTCCGTTAATATTGCAATGCATATCTTCTCTTCATAGAAAAACTCCCCCAATTGTTATAACTTTACTAACAACCAGAGGAGTCCTGTTATTATTCTATCACTACCGCCGTTCCGGTAGCAGTTACCATCAACATGCTACCACTACCCCCAACGGTTTCATAATCCAGGTCAACGCCTATTACAGCATTAGCCCCGAGTCGGGCAGCCTGTTCTTCCATTTCCTTTATCGCCGTTTCTTTAGCTTGACGGAGCACTTCTTCATAAGCACCGGAACGTCCACCTACAAAATCACGAATACCGGCTAAAAAATCACGAAATACATTGGCACCGATGATCGTCTCACCAGAGACGATTCCATAATAGTGAATTATTCTTTTCCCTTCAATAATGGGAGTCGTTGTTACTAACATAATCTTTTCTTTGTTTATTGGTTATTTACGTTATTAGACGCACAAATAACCGGAAAAGTTGCAACTGCTGTCCAATTTAATTCACAATTATTTCCATCCCGGATTCTGAATGAGATTTTGATTAGCTTCCATCTCCTGTAAGGGAATGGGCAACAACTGTTGATAATCTTTTATCTTCAACTGCTCAACAGCCAGATTGTTGCGCCGTAAGAATGAGAAATAGCTACCAAAACCCTTCAATTCACTTTGCCAGACCGAGCGTAAAGATTCGATAAAGTTAACTTCGGATATTAAGGGTAAGTTCCGCACTTGTGTTACTTTATTCGAATAAGCCATTGCCTCAGCCCGGTTGCCTAAATGATAAGCACATTCAGCAGCAGATAACAGGACTTCGGTATAAGTCACAAAAGGTACATAAGCATTGCCTTTCAAAACAGATTCAGATGATTGCTGCTGTGAATCAGTATGCAATCCCCAGACGATTTCACGGGAGCTCAATCCCAGCGAAATTTCCGAAGAGGGCTCCAAGCCGTATACACCACTGTCAATAATCCGTTTCAGATAATTATAAGCTTGCGCATAGGATTTCTGATGCAGATACATCTTAGCCAATAACGCTAACGAAGCACCTTTTGCAGGGTACAAAACGCCCTCGGGAGTATTAAACCCACCCGGTTCCAGCTTACTATGCTCCACACAATAATTCAAATCATCTATTAAGTTCGCAAACAAATTCTCACTACCCAGTTGTTGAAAGCCTCCAAGCGGATCATCATAATTTATCACATAAGGAACATTCTCCCACCAGGATGCTAACTGGAAATACTGAACGGCGGCTAACTGATGAATATAAGCCATAAAGGACGGGGCTTCAGCGACTCCACCTTTTTCAAGTATATAATCTAACATCCTGATTCTGGAAATAGCATTATATGCCTTCCTCCAAATATTCAGTAATTTACTGTCATAGGTAGTCAATGTATGTTCATAAATAGCATAATATGACGTATTCCTGCCATCAAAGCTTTGTGTATAGTAACCATCCAAATTGGAAAAGTCCTGCATGGAAATCATCATTTGACTGGCTATGCCGGCAACAACTGCTTGTCCATCCTCTCCAAACTCGATCTGTTTAGAAGGATCTCCGTTTTGTGTAATCCTCAGTTCTGCAGAAAGTTTTCCACTTGTAGTATAAACAGTAATAGATTCTCCTTTTATCAAAGCTCCATCAGCAGGCCGGGCAACGATAATCAGTTCATTCCCCTCAATCGTTTTCGTGTAATTAATATCAGTATATTTAAAAACCTTCAGACTCTCCTCAAAGACAGGTTCATCCGGCATCCCAGCCGGCCTCTCTAAAGTTACCGGTACTTTACAATCTATCTTAATACGGAAAGTTCCTCCCTCGGCAGGAATAGCCAACTCTTTTTTATCGAGAGTCAACGTCATATCTCCTCCGGCATCGGGTTCATTACCGGCAATACCATCACCATCCCAGTCAATAAAATAATTCAGGTTTGGGACAGTAACATCCATATTCAACGCCTTATAACGAGTGATGATGTTATCTGATATCTCATTTACATCCAACAGCACGGCATCCTCCCGGAGTTGTTTTTTTGTATTATCCGTAAATGTACCTTCCGCTTTGAATTCGGCACTCAGTTTGGCTAAGTATTCCGTTAATTCAGCATCCGTACGATCTCTCAATAAAGTAGAAGATACAACAATTAATGCACCGGCTTCATCAGTACCGGAAGCAATAGAGAAGTTACAAACGTCTTTATCGGCATAACGTTCCAGACCAAAACTTTTCAAAACTTCCTTCTGGACTTTTGCATCAGCTTCATTGAAATCCGGCTTATTATTCCTAAGAAGCTGCATCATACGTTGCGTTTTCAGGTGGGTAAGAATGTTGATATTAGCCTGTTTATTATCAGCCAAATTGACTATTGACTGCAGAGATATCTGCCCGGTAGACAATTCCCCGTCTACTTCATTAAAATAATATCCGTCAGCTGTTAATAACACGTAAGACGAATTCAATTTAATCTCTCCCAGATTAAAAGAACCGTCATCATCAACAATAATACCCTGGTAAACCTCACCAGTCAGATTATAATCTTTATCCAATGCTTGCGCAGTAATTTTGGAACCATTTATAAAAGGTCCTTTTTCTACTTTACCCGTTACTTTATAGAGTTTCGGGGTAAAATCATCCTTATTATCTTCTTCACATCCGGTTACGAATGCCAAAAGAAAAAGTAAACAGAAATAGTTTAGCAGTTTATGTTTCATAGTTTATGTTATTGTGCCTTACGGCATATTACTCAATCAGAACATTTTACTAACGCGCTCCACACCGGCTACAAGGGCATCAATCTCCTCTTTTGTGTTATAAACGGCAAAAGAAGCACGAACCGTACCCTCAATACCAAGGCGCTGCATCAACGGTTGTGCACAATGATGTCCGGTACGGACAGCAATACCCAGTCTGTCGAGCAAAGTACCCATATCAAAGTGGTGAATATTACCTACCAGAAAAGAGATAACACTGCTCTTGTGCGCTGCTTCACCGAAGATACGGATATCCGGAATCTCTTTCAAACGCTGCATAGCATAAGTAGTCAGTTCATGTTCATGGGCGGTAATATTATCCATACCAAGACCAGTCACATAATCAAGGGCTTTTGCCAGCCCGGTAGTACCAATGTAATCGGGAGTACCGGCTTCAAACTTAAAAGGAAGTTCATTGAACGTTGTTTTCTCAAAAGAAACGTGCTGTATCATTTCTCCCCCACCCTGATAAGGCGGCAGGCGGTCGAGCCATTCTTCTTTTCCATAAAGAACACCCACACCGGTAGGACCATAGATTTTATGTGCAGAGAAGGCAAAGAAGTCAGCATCCATGTCCTGCATATCAACTTTCATATGAGGTACGGACTGTGCACCGTCTATCAATACAGGTACCCCGTGAGCATGAGCAGTAGCAATCATCTCTTTGACGGGATTAACCGTTCCCAATACATTGGAAACCTGCGTTACACTCACTATCTTTGTCCGGTCTGAAAAAAGCTTCTCGTATTCGTCCAGCAACAGTTCACCTTTATCATTCATAGGTATCACTTTTATTGCAATACCTTTACGGGCAGCTAAAAGTTGCCAGGGCACAATGTTACTGTGATGCTCCATCACGGAGAGAATAACCTCATCTCCCTCTTCCATGAACTCCTCACCGAAACTGGAAACAAGAAGATTAATAGCCTCTGTTGTACCACGGGTAAAGATAATCTCATTTATACTACGGGCATTGATAAACTCACGCACCGTAGCACGGGAAGCTTCATGTAACTCTGTAGCCTGCTGAGAAAGATAGTGTACTCCCCGATGCACATTGGCATTAACAGAATAGTATTCATCTACCAGCGAATCAATCACCAGACGTGGTTTCTGAGTCGTTGCACCATTATCGAAATAAATCAAAGGCTTCCCATATACCGTACGGCTAAGAATGGGAAAGTCTTCACGTATCTTCTTTATATCCATTTTATTAGTGATTAGTTGGTTAATGATTAGTGGTTAATGATTAGTGGTTAGTGATTAGTGGTTAGTGATTAGTGGGCTGCGCTATTATGCTGCATGGCACTAACCACTAATCACTAATCACTTACATATCGCACATCCCTGGCACTTGTTCAGTTCACCCCGGAAACGTTTCTCCACCAACAGATGTAAACGGTCTTTTAAGGCATCCAGACGGATGGTATCTATTACTTCATTTACAAAAGCAAACATAAGCAGCAAACGGGCTTCTTTCTCTGCAATACCACGGGTACGCATATAGAACAAAGCAGTTTCATCCAATTGGCCAACGGTAGCACCGTGAGAGCATTTCACATCGTCTGCATAGATTTCCAACTGAGGCTGGGTATACATACGGGCATCACGGGTGGCACAAAGATTACGGTTCGTTTGTTGAGAACTTGTATGCTGTGCATCAGGACGCACCAGTACCAAACCGGCAAAAGCGCCAACAGACTGGTCATCGAGTACATATTTAAACAATTCATTACTGGTGCAATTTGGCACAACATGGTCAATGGTCGTATTATTGTCTACATGCTGGTTCTTATCGGCAATAGCCATGCCACAAAGATTGATTTCGGCACCTTCTCCTGCAAGAGTTACCTCTGTTGTATTACGGGTAGTACCGTTATGAAGAGTCATACCGTTAAGCAATACGTTGCTGTTTGCCTCCTGTTTTACATAGAGATTACTGATACGCACCGTACTGGTATGTGTCTCCTCCAATTCATACAAATCGAATACGGAGTTCGCTCCGGCAAACACTTCAACCACTTGCGTAGCCAGGAAGTTTACGCCATCCATAGCATGGTCACACATCAATAAACGTGCCTGCGCACCTTCTTCAAGAATAATCAATACACGGCGGTTTACCATGAAATTGACATCTGCACGTAATATATTAATCAACTGAATAGGGCGTTCTACCACTACATTTTTCGGAACATACATCAGTACACCATCCTGTGCAAAGGCGGTATTAAAAGCAGTCACTCCATCTTTAGAAGTATCAGCCAGCTTGCCATAGTATTTCTTTACTAAATCGGGATGTTGCTCTGCTACCTCTTTCAGACTTCCAAAGATAACTCCTTCCGGCAGATGCGACTTTGGCAATGCCTTATTATAAAACGCATCGTTCACTACAAAGAACAAAGAGGTACTCATGTTGGGCACATCGCACTTGAACACCTCATAGGGATTCACCGGAATATCCAGACGATTCAGATTAAGTCCGTAATCGGGTGCGAAGAATTTGCTGATATCGGTATATTTATACTTCTCCTGCTTACGCGTAGGAAAGCCCACCCGTTCAAAATCAGCAAAAGCAGTAGCACGCGGAGCATTCATGACCTCAGTACTATGCCGGCAAATCATTGCTTCACATTGTGAGAAGAGATCTATATATTGTTGTTCTACACTCATCTTTTTGATTTATGATTTATCATTTATGAATTATGCATGATGATGTATGGATTATGAGTTATGGTGTATAAGCAATGCCATGCTGCACAGTCTTCATTACTCATAATTCATAAGTCAATCCTCCACCTCTTTCTTAATCCAGTCGTATCCTTTCTCTTCCAGTTCGAGAGCCAGTTCCGGTCCGGCAGTTTTCACGATACGGCCTTTATAGAGCACATGTACGATATCCGGTTTGATATAGTCCAGCAGACGTTGATAATGGGTAATAACAATATAACTTGTATCAGGAGTCTTCAATTTATTAACTCCCTCGGCTACAATGCGAAGTGCATCAATATCAAGGCCAGAATCGGTTTCATCAAGAATGCTGAGACGTGGTTCCAGCATAGCCATCTGAAAAATCTCATTCCGCTTCTTCTCACCACCAGAGAAGCCTTCGTTCACCGAACGGTTAGCTAACTTATTATCCAGTTCTACCACCGCACGCTTCTCACGCATCAGTTTAAGAAACTCACTGGCTGTTAATGCAGGAAGTCCTTTGTATTTGCGTTGCTCATTTACCGCAGCACGCATAAAGTTTACCATACTTACTCCGGGGATCTCTACCGGATACTGGAAACTCAGAAAAAGACCTTCATGGCTACGATCTTCAGGGCTCAGGTCTAACAGATTCTTTCCATCAAAGGTTACGCTACCCTTGGTTACCTCAAAAGCAGGATTTCCCACCAAAACAGAAGAAAGCGTACTCTTTCCGGATCCGTTAGGTCCCATGATAGCATGTACCTCGCCCGGTTTCACTGTTAAGTTAATACCTTTCAATATCTCTTTGCCATTGATGCTGGCATGTAAGTCTTTTATCTCTAACATGATTATATTTACAATTTACGATTTACAATTTACGATTGAAATTACTTTTAAGACGGTCTACATTTACAATCAAACTTCAATCGTAAATCGTAAATCGTCTAATCGTCCAATCATCCCACGCTTCCCTCTAATGAGATCGTCAGCAATTTTTGCGCTTCAACGGCAAATTCCATCGGAAGTTTATTCAATACTTCTTTGGCATATCCGTTTACAATAAGTCCGATAGCATCTTCGGTTGGGATACCACGCTGGTTACAATAGAATATCTGATCTTCACTGATCTTGCTGGTAGTAGCTTCGTGTTCTACCACAGCCGTCTCGTTATGAATATCCATGTAAGGGAAAGTATGTGCACCACATTTATCACCGAGCAAGAGTGAATCACACTGGCTATAGTTACGTGCATTATCAGCTCTTTCAGAAACACGTACCAGCCCCCGGTAGGAGTTTTCGCTCTTTCCGGCAGAAATACCTTTACTTACAATCGTACTACGGGTATTCTTACCGAGATGTATCATCTTTGTACCCGTATCCGCCTGCTGATAGTTGTTCGTTACAGCTACAGAATAGAATTCCGCTGTAGAGTTATCGCCGGTAAGAATACAGGAAGGATATTTCCATGTAATGGCCGAACCGGTTTCTACCTGCGTCCACGACAGTTTACTATCTACTCCTTTACAATTACCACGTTTCGTCACAAAGTTATAAACGCCCCCTTTGCCGTTAGCATCACCCGGATACCAGTTCTGAACAGTGGAGTATTTCACTTCGGCACGATCATGTACCATAATTTCCACAATAGCAGCATGCAACTGGTTTTCATCACGCATCGGTGCTGTACAACCTTCCAGATAGGAAACATACGAATCATCATCCGCCACAATCAGTGTACGTTCAAACTGCCCCGTATTAGCCGCATTAATGCGGAAGTATGTCGATAACTCCATCGGGCAACGTACGCCTTTCGGTATATAAACAAATGACCCGTCAGAGAACACTGCCGAGTTCAGCGCAGCAAAGAAGTTATCACGATAACCTACTACCGATCCTAAATACTTCTTTACCAGATCGGGATGTTCACGCACTGCTTCACTGAAAGAGCAGAATATAATCCCTTTCTCCATCAGCGTTTCTTTAAATGTTGTCTTTACCGAAACGGAGTCCATTACAGCGTCCACAGCCATTCCACTCAACGCCATCTGTTCCTCCAATGGAATACCTAACTTATTAAATGTCTTTATCAACTCCGGATCTACCTCATCCATACTCTTCGGTCCTTCTTTCTTCTTGGTAGGATCGGCATAATAAGAGATAGCCTGATAATCTATCTCAGGGATACGGAGATGTGCCCAGGTAGGCATCTCCAATGTCAGCCAGTGGCGATACGCCTTCAACCGAAACTCCAGCAACCATTCCGGCTCGCCTTTCTTCGACGAAATAAGGCGAATGACATCCTCATTAAGTCCTTTCTCAATGATATCTGTATGCACCTCCGTAGTGAAGCCATATTTATACTTCTCCTGCGTGAGTTCCTTTACATATTTATTGGGTTCTTCTTGTTGCATTATTTATTGAGTATATATTGTTGTGTCACTTCTTTTGCCGCAGGAAAGAATATTCCCGCAAACTTAGCCATAGGATAATATAACACTGATTCCTCCTTCTTTGTTTTATCAATCAATGTGTTATCTGCATCGATAAATTCTATCACACAAATTACCAGACTGGTAAGCAGCAGAAATTTCAACGCCCCCAGTCCACTGCCAAGCCAACGGTTCAGCCACCCTAAAGAAACAGCTTCCATTGCTTTTGTTAGCAGAGATGCCACCAAAGTAAAGATCAATGGCACGGCAATCCAAATGACAATGAAAGATAATATCTGTGCCACCGTCATTGAGTCTGTCACAGTAGGACAAAGTTTCTCGGCAAGAGAAGCATACAACGCTTTTGCTGCCAATAATCCTACTATCAGCCCCAGTATGGAAGCAAGCTGCCGGATAAACCCCTTCATAAAGCCTGTCACCACACCTGCACCAACGATAACCAAAATTATTATATCGATCATATATGAAGAGAGTTATAAGGTTATGGAGTCATAGGAAATCAGCGAGATAATAAGTTATCAAAAAGAAAAAGGTGGTAAGGTGGCCATTACCACATTACCACCCTATAACTTTATAACGTTATAACTCTATAACTTATCCATTACAGCGTTTGTTTTACTTCTACTTCTTCGTAAGTTTCGATCATATCCCCCACCTTGATGTCGTTGTAATTCACCAGGCTGATACCGCACTCGAAGTTCGTACCTACTTCCTTCACGTCGTCTTTGAAACGTTTCAGCGCATTAATTGCACCTGAGAAGATAACAATACCATCGCGGATAAGACGTGCTTTGTCGCTGCGTTTCACCTTTCCGGTCTTTACTACCGCACCAGCAACCGTACCAACCTTCGTAATGTTGAATACTTCGCGAACTTCGATAGTAGAAGTTACTACCTCTTTCACTTCCGGTGCTAACATACCTTCCATAGCAGCTTTCACCTCTTCGATAGCGTCATAGATAACCGAATACTTACGGATATCAACGCCTTCCTTCTCTGCCATTCTCTCAGCTGAACCTGAAGGACGTACCTGGAAACCGATAATAATAGCATCTGAAGCAGCAGCTAGAGAAACATCTGATTCGGAAATCTGTCCCACACCTTTGTGGATTACATTTACCTGAATTTGCGGAGTAGAAAGCTTAATCAATGAATCGCTCAAAGCTTCTACCGAACCGTCTACGTCACCCTTCACAATGATGTTCAATTCCTGGAAGTTACCCAATGCGATACGACGGCCCAACTCATCCAATGTAAGAATCTTCTGTGTACGCAAGCCCTGTTCACGTTGCAATTGTTCACGTTTGTTAGTAATTTCACGTGCTTCCTGATCGGACTCTACAACATGGAATGTATCACCTGCTGCAGGTGCACCATTCAATCCCAGTATCAATGCGGGTTCAGAAGGTCCTGCTTGCTTGATACGCTGATTACGTTCATTAAACATTGCTTTTACACGACCATAACTGGTTCCTGCCAACACGATATCACCCACTTTCAGCGTACCATTGGATACCAATACCGTAGCCACATAGCCACGCCCTTTATCCAAAGTAGATTCAATAATAGAACCTGTTGCATTACGGTTCGGATTGGCTTTCAGCTCAAGCATTTCGGCTTCAAGCAATACCTTTTCCATCAATTCACTTACACCCATACCTTTCTTGGCAGAGATATCCTGTGATTGATACTTACCACCCCATTCTTCAACAAGGAAGTTCATGGCAGCCAGTTCTTCTTTTATCTTATCGGGATTAGCCGTTGGCTTATCCACCTTATTAATTGCAAATACAATAGGTACTCCGGCAGCCATCGCATGATTGATAGCTTCCTTTGTCTGTGGCATCACATTATCATCAGCAGCTACAATAATAATAGCAATATCTGTTACCTTAGCACCACGGGCACGCATAGCAGTAAACGCCTCATGTCCCGGAGTATCCAGGAAGGTGATCTTACGTCCATCTTCCATACTAACATGGTAAGCACCGATATGCTGTGTAATACCTCCGGCCTCACCGGCAATAACATTCGCCTTACGGATATAGTCAAGCAATGAAGTCTTACCATGGTCAACGTGTCCCATTACAGTTACAATCGGTGCACGTGGTTCAAGATCTTCCTCTGCATCTTCTTCTTCTACAATGGCCTGAGCAACTTCAGCACTTACATATTCAGTTTTGAAACCGAATTCTTCGGCCACCAGATTAATTGTTTCCGCATCAAGTCTTTGGTTGATAGAAACCATCATACCAATGCTCATACAAGTTGCGATAACCTGATTTACAGATACATCCATCATACTTGCCAATTCATTGGCAGTCACGAACTCTGTTATTTTCAGTACTCTGCTATCTTCCATTTCCTGGTTTTCCAATTCCTGCATACGATTGGAAACCATTTCACGTTTCTCTTTACGATATTTGGAAGCCTTATTTTTGCCTTTTGTTGTCAGACGAGCTAAAGTTTCTTTTACCTGCTTAGCTACATCTTCCTCGCTCACTTCCTGTTTTACAACCGGTTTCTTGAAACGATCTTTATTATTGTTACGGTTGCGGTTTTGCCCACCACCTTGACCTGCAGGCTTCTGGCTATTAGGAGTAGGATGTGCAAAATTAGAAGCAACGTTATTAACGTCTACTTTCTCCTTATTAATACGGATACGCTTCTTCTTGGCATTCGCATCTGCATTCTCCTTCGGAGCAGATTTTGCTACCTTATTGTCATCTTTACGGATTTCCTTAATAATAGCATCTTTGATCTGTTTCCTCTGATCCTGACGAACTTTTTCCTTTTCTTCCCGTTCTTTCCGTTTTTCCTCTTTCGATTTCTTCTTGGGTCGGGTTGACTGGTTCAATGCAGCCAGGTCTATCTGACCGATTACATTAATCTTAGATACAAATTCCGGTTGGCGGATTTTAAAGACGTCATCGTCTTTCTTTTCAGACTCAGCAGCCTCCGAAACAACAGGTTTCGATTCTACCTTTTCTTCTTTTATTTCTGGAGCAGCTTCCACTTTCTGTTCTTCTTTTTTCACTTCTTCCACTTTCTTCTCTTCCACTACCGGTTTTGGCTGTTCTACAACTACAGGCTGTACTTCTTTTACCGGTTCCGGTTTTGAAGCAGGTACAACTACCTCTTCCTTTTTTGCCTCTACGACAACAGGCTTCACTACTTCTTCCACTTTCTTCTCTTCCACTACCGGTGTCGGAGTTGGCTTTGGAGCTTCTGGTTTAGTCTGCGGCTGTGCTTCCGGCTGAGGTTGCGGTTTTGTCTCACTCACTCCCCCTTTATCAGCTTTCCGGTTGAATTTATTTAAATCTATTTTTCCGACAGGTTTAAACTTCGGGCGTGCATCTTCAGGAACAACTGTCTTAATAACATCCTCCGTTTTAGGTTTTTCGGGCTGTTTTTCGTAACCATCAATAGCCACTGATGCTTTGTTACGATCCTTATTCTGACGTTCCTGGATAAAACGCTCTGATTCAATCCGAAGATTTTTGTCTGTGCTAAACTCTTTCACGAGTATAGCATATTGCTCTTCGGTAATTTTTGTATTTGGGTTTGCCTCAACGGTATACCCTTTCTTTTGCAGAAACTCAACTACCGTTGCAATTCCTACATTCAAATCTCTTGTTACTTTGTTTAACCTTATCGTCATACTTTAAATTAAAAGAATAATGGAATGAGAAGATATTTACGATTTCACGATTGACGATTAGACGATTTATAGTTCCTTTCATCTACAACCTACAATATAGAGTAGCTCCAATCGTAAATCGTAAATAGCCTAATCGTAAATGAAATTATTCATTGTCTTCAAACTCCGATTTCAAAATACGTAATACCTCGTCCACTGTCTCTTCTTCCAGATCCGTCTTTTCAATCAACATTTCGCGAGGTGCAGTCAATACAGCTTTAGCCGTATCAATACCGATAGCCTTAATAGCATCGATTACCCAACTGTCGATTTCATCTTTGAACTCGTCCAGATAGATATCTTCATCCTGCACACTTTCATCCAATTCACGGAACACATCAATAGTGTACTCAGTTAACATACTGGCAAGTTTGATATTCAAACCGCCTTTACCAATAGCCAGCGAAACTTCTTCCGGACGGAGGAAAACCTCTGCCTTACGCTCTTCTTCGTTCAATCGGATAGAAGAGATCTTTGCCGGACTCAGTGCACGCTGAATAAACAAGGAGATATTTGATGTATAGTTAATCACATCAATATTCTCATTGCGAAGCTCACGAACGATGCCATGGATACGACTTCCCTTTACACCTACACAGGCTCCTACAGGGTCGATTCTATCATCATAAGATTCCACCGCAATCTTAGCACGTTCACCGGGAATACGGGCAATCTTCTTGATAGTAATCAAGCCATCGTTAATTTCAGGTACTTCCATTTCAAACAGACGTTGCAGGAAAACGGGAGATGTACGTGAAAGAATAATCTTCGGATTATTATTTTTGTTATCTACGCGGGCCACCACTGCACGCGCAGTCTCTCCTTTACGGTAGAAATCTGCCGGAATCTGCTCTGTTTTAGGCAGTAACAGTTCATTTCCTTCATCGTCAAGCAGCAGCATTTCTTTTTTCCATATCTGATATACTTCTGCATTAATGATTGTACCTACTTTGTCTATATATTTATTGTAAATACTATCTTTCTCAAGCTCAAGAATTTTAGAAGCTAATGTCTGACGAAGGTTTAGAATAGCACGGCGACCGAATTTTGCAAAAATAACTTCGTCAGTTACTTCTTCTCCTACTTCGTAAGAAGCATCTATTTTCTGTGCTTCTGTCAACGAAATCTGCATATTCGGATTTGTCAATTCCTCGTCTGCCACTACCTCACGGTTACGCCATATTTCAAAGTCACCCTTATCCGGATTTACAATTACGTCGTAATTTTCATCAGTGCCAAACATTTTCGCGATCACACTCCGGAACGACTCTTCGAGCACGCTAACCATCGTTGTTCTATCGATATTTTTCAGTTCCTTAAATTCCGAAAATGTATCAATCAAGCTGATTGTTTCTTCTTTCTTGGCCATAATTATTTAAAACTAATTAAGTATTTAGTGTATTTTATCTCATCATAACGGAAAGTTTCATCCTCTTCCATAAGTTTGGGACGTTTTGCTCCATCAAGCTTCATTTTCTTCTGTACAGCCACTACAAACTTCTCTTCATCGGCTTCCTTCAGCACTCCTGTCAGTTTTTTACCACTTTTGGTCAATACTTCCACTTCACTGCCGATATGATTATAGTACTGCTGCACTACCTTGAATGGCTGTCCGATTCCAGCCGAGCCAACTTCCAGCTCATAATCCTCCTCTTCACGGTTTAATTTAGATTCGATGAAGCGACTCAGCTCCACACAATCTTCAATCCAAACTCCTTCTGCATGGTCTATTTCAACCACAATCTTGTCATCAGGGCTTACAGTTACTTCTACCAGAAAGTAGTCTTTTCCTTCCAGCCACTCTTCAACAATCTGACAAACTGTTTTCTTTTCTATCATTGATTAGCTATATAAGAACAAAAAAAGGAGCTTAATCGCCCCTCCACCTTTCATCCGTTTCGGGTGCAAAGATATAAATAATCTATTCGACTACAAAATATTAGAGAAAAAAAGTTTAATATAACACCAGACGCAAAGGTTACTACTCTTTATACCACTAAAAGAGATGTCAAACAGATGCTGATTTGGTAAAAAAAGAGTAGTTATCTATTTGCAACGGAATTTATTCGGATCTGAATAGAAACGAGCAAAACTCACCACAGAGTAGCACAGAGTTCCACAGAGTAGTATTTATCTGATAAAACGCGGATTAACACAGATGAACGCAAATTAAAAGACTGTGGTTCTTTATCATACATTTGTTTCCCTTTGCGAGAATCTGCGATCATCTGCGTTTCAATAAAGATTTAAACTCTGTGGAACTCCGTGTTACTTTGTGGTGAAATACATTCAAAACCATACAGTAACGAAGATTATGTCCCTATCTTTTCGGTAGCGGAAGTATCCATAGACGGCATCATTACCCTTGCCCGGTGTTGTACTCTGTCTTTCTCAGAAAGGAACACTCCTTTCCCCGGTGAGCAGCATTGTTTTACATGTACATGTTTCACTGCTCCACATGTACATGTCGTACCGTCCCACATGTACATGTCGTACTGCTTTACATGTACATCTAAAACAACGTCACACACCGAGGCTTCATACGTTACTCTACGAGATAGAGCTTTATCGATACCGGAGAAAGAGACGGATGGCAATGACAAACACCATTAAGCTCAAAACTGAATTTATTTACTATTAGACGAATTACGATGTACGATTGAAGTAACTCTCTTTTAAAAGCCTGTTTCAGCGCTGTCAGAGACAGAGTAATCCCAATCGTACATCGTAATTCGTCTAATCGTAAATAGATTCGAAATGAATCGAACTTGCACAGAGTTTTTATCTGATGAAACGCGGATGAACACAGATGACGCAAATTAAAAGACTGTAGTTCCTTGTCATCTACTTGTTTCCCTTTGCGAAAATCTGCGTCCTGCGTTTCAACTAACCATCGCCTGGCGTACCTCCCCGTGGTGCGGGAAGCACTCAGTGATAAACCTCCGGAGTAGTGAGTGTGCCATCTTCCCCGATCAACTGAAATCCACGTTTGTTCCAGTAACGATGATAACCTCCAATGTTACTATTAATATAGATAAGTTCAAATGAGTGAATTCCTTTCTTCAAAGCAACTGACTTCCGGCTCACTGAATGTCGTATCAATTTCCCGCTATTATTTATTATTTTCTCCCCGTCTATCTTCAGTTGATCCATTTCGGAAGAGATATAATAAACCCCGTCAGCAGGAACCTCGAAATATCCTTTATAAAGGAAAGCACCGTTAGCTTCTGGTTTTACATCCAGATGAAACCCCGGAACGATCATTGGCTTTTCCCAATTCGCATCAGTTAAGTCTGTGACATAATAATACTTACCGGAGATACGTTGTAGTTCTGCTCCTGCCACCAATTTTCTGTGAAGAGCTGGTCTCATTTTTTCTTTCCGGACATCTATAATTCTTGTCCGGCTCAGTTTGCCGGACGGAAGCATGGTAGCTATTCTCAGCGTCGTATTCTTCATAAATACAAGAGGGGTGGTATATAGAGTGGATTGTGTTGTAGGCATCGTTCCGTCAACTGTATAAACCATGGGTAAATTGCGGCTGTTATGAAAAGTCAGAGTTGTTTTATCAACAAATGCTACATAATCGGCCTGTGGTCCTTCGGGCAATGGAATATGATAATTAATATGATGGGCATCCAGGCGCCTCAACTGATTGTCCAAACGCTGAACAAAGGCAGTATAATCCTTATTCTCTTTTTGTGTCCAGGTTAATTCTGCCATGGCCAGCATACGCGGATAAAGAAGATATTCCGTATGCTCGGCAGTCGGAGAATATTCTGTCCATAAATTGGCCTGTGCACCCAATATGTGGTGAGATTTCTCCCGGGAAATCCCTGCTGCTACCGGTTCATATTTATATGCCTTCTCGAGCGAAATACCGAAACTGATGGTGATAGGTTCCACTTCCGGTGCTCCTTGCCCGGCATCATAATAAGCAAAATTCAAAGGAGTCATAATAACATCATGCCCCATGTTGGCGGCAGTGATTCCACCTTGCTCCCCCGTCCACGACATGACAGTAGCAGATGCGGCAAGCCCTCCTTCAAGTATTTCATCCCAGCCAATCATTGCTCTGCCATGTTTTAACAGGATTTTCTCGATACGATGTACAAAATAACTCTGCAGTTCGTGTTCATTCTTCAGCCCCTCTTCTTTCATACGGTGCTGGCATTTGCGACAAGCTTCCCAATGAATCTTCGGGCATTCATCTCCACCGATGTGAAAGTATTTTCCGGGAAACAAAGGAACGACCTCACCTATCACATCTTCCAGAAAGTTGAATACACGGTCGTTTCCGGCACAATATACGTTATCTTCCACACCCCACTGGTTTCTCAACTGGAAAGGGCCTTCGATACAGGATAATTCCGGATAAGCCGTAATTGCCGCAAGGGCATGCCCCGGAAGTTCTATTTCCGGGATAACGGTGATTTTCTTTTCAGCAGCATAAGCCACAACTTCCCGAATCTGGTCTTGTGTATAGAATCCACGGTTCACACTTCCGTCCACATTGTGCCGGACAGATCCTATCTCTGTCAGCAAAGGGTATTTTTTTATCTCAATAGTCCAAAGGTGATCGTCAGTAAGATGCCAGTGAAAGTAGTTCATTTTAAACATAGCCATGATATCCAACTGTTTCTTTACGAAATCGACATCAAGAAAGTGCCGGCATACGTCCAGCATCATGCCGCGATAGGCAAAACGGGGTTCATCTTTTACAGAAACGCAGGGAAGAGTCCATGCCACATTGTCCACAACAACCGCCTCTTCTATTTCAGGAGGAAGGAGTTGCATCACTGTCTGCATGCCGTAAAACACCCCTCTGTCACTCTTTCCGGTTACTGTGATCTGTCCGGGCATCACTTCCAATAAATATCCTTCCTCATTGAGAGGCAATTGGCTGTCTATTGATAATACAATGCTGTTTTCGGTAGCAATCGTGTTTACAGGCAGTTCATATCCTGTAGAGCGCTTTATTTTAGCCCCGAAATATCCGGCAACATCTTTCAGCTCAGTAGTTTGAACAACAAAAGAGGTCTGTGGAGTAATCATAAACTCTCCCTGCCGCACATGCACTTCCTGAGGATAAGGTGTTATAGTGATTTGTCTGTTACCCGTAGCAAAAGCTGACACCACGCTAACGGCTGCCAATAAATTTAGAAAGAATCGTTTCATAATAGTATCAGTTGTTTTAATATTTATCAGTTTCCGGCCATTACCTGTCTTCACCGTATGCCAGTTTTACATTGATGTCCGTATGATGATTCACAGGTACAGTCTGTTTCAAATACCCTTTCCCGGAGAATATCAGGATATCATCCGATGCGGCTTTTATTTCATACTCTCCCTTCTTATTTGTTTTCCCAATCTCCTTTTTCTGCCCGACAGACCAGATAGAAATATTCGCGACCAAAGTGGCCTGTATATCTCTCACGATCCCTCGAACAATCCTCATTTCTCCCGTTCCTACAGGTTTGCTTTGAGTTGCAATCTCATCTCCCGAATTCTTCTTCACATTGTCACCCATCCTTATCGTTTGTTTCAGCAGGATATTATCAGATGAGTTGCCCAACTGAATCTCAAACTCGCCGGGTTCTACCAACCGCAGCCCGGCTTCATTTGTCAGGGCAAGTTCTGCAACCGGGAAGCGTAACAAAACCGTTCTCTGTTCTCCCGGTTGCAGTTCCACCTTCGTAAATGCTTTCAGTTGTTTTATAGGGGTAACAACTGAGCTGACAAGATCACGTACATAAAGCTGAACGACCTCTTGTCCGGCCCTTTTGCCTGTGTTAAGTATTTCTGCTTTGACAAAAACCGAATCTTCCTTTACCGATACCTGCATATCCTTCATAGAAAAAGAAGTATAGCTCAATCCGTATCCGAAAGCCCATAAAGAAGCAGGAGAAGAGAACACATAATCCCGGCCCGGCTTCTGATAACTCCCGGGGTTCTTATAGAAACCTTTATCAGAAGGCAAATAGTTATAATAAGCCGGAAGATGTCCTACGCTCTGCGGAAACGAGAAAGTCAACTTCCCGGAAGGGTTTACCTTGCCGAAAAGAATGTCTGCGATAGAGTTACCCGCTTGTTCGCCTGCGTACCACTGTACTAGAATAGCCGGAAGATGTTCCTTCTCCCAAGCGATAGTGAAAGGTTTCCCACTTACCAGCACCAGTACTACGGGTTTTCCGGTTGCATAAACTGCCTTTATCAACTCTCCCTGTGCTCCGGTAAGATTAAGATCATGCAAATCGAACCCTTCGCCACAGTTAGTATTACTATAATCTCTTGCCAAAGATGCGCTCGAACTGCCACAGAACACCAGAGCGACCTCACTTTTCTGCGCTGCTGCCACAGCTTCGGGTATCAATGAAGTATCTTCGGACATCATACTGCATCCCGGAGCATAGTGAATGGCAACTTTACTTCCCAGCAGCTTCTGTAATCCTGCCAATGGAGTAACCCCATCTTTATTATCCCGGCTCCAAGTATAGTCACCAAACTGTACCTGTGCTGCATTCGGCCCTATCACAGCAACTGAGCGTAACTTGTTTGCATCCAACGGCAACAGTCCATTCTCATTCTTCAATAATACTACAGACTCATCTGCAATTTTACGGGACAAGGCGATACTCGCAGCAGAGTGCATCACCGTTTTCTTTATCTTTTCACCAAAAGGGTCTTCAAAGAGCCCCTGTTTAAATTTAGCAGTCAGCACACGACGTACGGATTCATCCAGTATCTTTTCGTCAAACTCTCCTTGCTCAATAAGTTGCTTCAGGTGCGGATAGCATTCACTGGAAGCCTCTACATCGAGTCCGGCAGAAAGTGCTTGTACTGCACAATCAGCAGGTGTGGCAGCCGTATGATGAAAGTTCTGCAACATCTCAATTGCCCCCCAATCAGAATAAACATATCCTTTGAATCCCCATTGTTTCCGCAAAACGTCGGTCAACAAGTAGGCAGAAGCCGAATTAGGAACATGATTCCACGAATTATAGGTAGACATAACTGCCTGTACCGGCAACTGAGTAATAACCATCTCGAAAGGTTTCAGGTAGATATCATGCAAATCCCTCAAGCCACTCTCCACAGAAGCGAGATTCAAACCACCTAAAGGGTTACCATGTGCTCCGAAATGTTTCAGCATAGGAGAGATACCGTTATCCAAATACCCACGTGTCTCTGCCAGAGCCAATGTCCCGCAGAGGAAGGGGTCTTCTCCGTAGGACTCTTCAACTCTTCCCCAACGCAAGTCGCGTACCACATCAATACAAGGGGCAAGAACCTGACGCATCCCTTGGGCATGAAGATCACAGGAAGTCAGAGCCGCCTTCTGATAAGCAAGTGCCGGATTGAATGTACTTCCCAATGCTATGTTCTGAGGAAAAATGGTAGAACCCTCATGAGCGGATCCGTGCAAGGACTCGGCAACGGTAAACACCGGTATTCCCAGACGAGTATTCTTTATCATATACTCCTGAATCACCCGCATATTTTTCCGGCAGTTTTCACCGGTCAGCGGAAAACCTTCCACAAAGCCCCAACCTATATCACCCACAAAAGTGGCGAGTTTATTCTCATCGAGTTCCTGTCCGTTGAATATATTCCAGGAATGTATATGGCGTATCTGGGCTATCTTTTCTTCAAGTGTCATGCGTTGCAGCAAATCCTCTACTCTGTCTTGTACAGGTAATGCGCTGTTCCTATAAGGAAGTTGTTGTGCCACCCCTAATCCTTGCTGAGACAGCAACAAAAGCAATAAAAGTGCTAATTTATTCAACAGTCTGTTCATGATATGTCTTTTTATATATTTTGGTAACTGTATTGCCACATTCTTTTCCCTGCGGCATGTCAATTGTGATTCTATCTTCTCCTATTCTCAGAGTAATACTCTGTAAATCAGCCCTCATCATAGCATCAGTCACAGATATCTTAGTGCCCTTTGCATCCTGTTCCATCAATACAACACAAGGTTCGGAAGCCGAGATTTCGGTATTACCAACCGTTACAACCGCATCGTCCTGATAAAAAACAAGCCCTGTAAGCATGTGATCCACCGTCGAAACGGCTTGTGCAAGCGTATCATTTCTCAATACGACAAAAGGCAATTCATAAGCAGGAGTCCCTTCACCACAATAAACAACGTAGCCATATTTACCATCTTTTACCTCCCGCCCCTGATCAATCCAAAGACGAAAGACAGCAGCACTATCCGGCAAATTCGCTTTACCTTTATTGCTCAGATTCCTTTTTAACCATTCGTTAGGAAGGGTTTCGACTGAATAAAAGGCATCCGAAGAATAGGGTGGTAATACCGTATAGGCAAATCCTCCCTGCTGCATGATCCATACCGGTTTTCCATCCCGGCACAAAGTACCCGAGGCCGAAGTTACCGGAGAGATGGACTTCCCATCAAACAAAGACACTTCTCCCTGATGGGCTGTTTGCTCTATCGAAGTCCGGATCGTACCTTCCAGTTCAGGAGACAGGTTGGTTACACCGGCTCCTAAAGCAACCAGATAATCTCCCATTATAAACCAGGATTTATAAGCTTTCACTCCGAAGGCCGACGAATTATTCTCTTTTACCCGTTTTTCTTTTGCTTCGGCATCCATTTTTTCGAAGATAAAACCTGCTACTGCATTCTCTCCTCCGCTCGTAGCACCTCCGGCAAAGTTGTGTTTACTGCAAAACCCTCTCCAATTAGTCACAGGAGACAGTTTATCCATACCTTCCCGTGCGGTAACACCCGGCATAGCGGTCAAATCCATAGCACCTATTATTCTACGGTATTCGTCTCCCTGGCGTTGAAAAAAGGTTAACCCGTCATTGGTGAAAATATTAAACTCATCCGCAAAGTTTCTCGCACTTTCAAGTCCGTCACAGCGGAAAGAGGCCATATTAATAAGGATATGGTACTCTTTATTCTTCTTAATCAGATCATCATTATTGAAAAACCAGTGAGATCCGTGATACATGCCGTCCGGATAATTATCCATACGGATATCTTCCCGCCCGGCCTCGTCAATCAGTTGTTTCAACTCTTTTAATTCGGCTGAAGTAAAGGCATCTGCATAGTCCTCCACTGTTCGCTTCAGCATTTCATAATAAGGTACGGGCTGATGCCTGCCCTCATAATATACCATCGAATACCGGTCGAGACACGGAGGAATGTATCCTTTGTAATGATAAAAGTTACTTCCCCGGTAGAAATGGAGTAGCGCTTCCGCATTCTCCCTGCTTAATGTCTGAGCCCAGGGAGTCTTCTTCAACACTTTCAGAATATTCAAGGCACTGGATGCACCGTGAATAGGATATCCCCATACCAGACATTGCTTACCATGCCCCCATCCGGCACCATCGGCTGTAAATCCTTCATTCCAGAAAGCCTCTTCATAATTGGTTTGGGACACATTGCTTAGACTCTTTTTCGCAACTTCTGCTACAACGTCTACCATCGGAATAGAGTCCATCAGCACAGCCGTCTCCAACAGAGGACGGTAAGCCAGTGCATTTCCTCCTACCCACCATACATGATGACGAAAACGGGGAATACTGACCACGTTTTTGTCCGTTTCATCCTTACGTAAGGGTTGTGTCCACGATTGCATAGCAAGGTATTTGAGCATCCGGTTTGCCTTTCCCTCCAAAGAAGAAGCGTTTTTATCCGTTTCCGTTCGCTCCATCGCATCTATCAACAGATAATAAATGCCGCAAGCCGCCTGAGGGATAGCAAAACAAGAGGCATGAAACCGATCATTCGGCTGGCGGTTCTGTTCGATAGTACCATATCTGACAATTGCTTTCCAATACTTATCAGGAATTTCTTTTCCACCCTTCTGACGGTAATAAGCAGCAAGTGACCTCAGACGGTTCATTGCTTCGGTGAGATAAAGTCCCATATGTTGTTGTTCGTCAAAACTTATACTTTCGAGCAGCTTCCGTGTTCCTATCTCTCTTTCATAAGCAATCATGTCTGTAAACTGTCCGTCACGATTCAACAGGCTGATATATTTTTCACAGTCAGCTTCATTACAGGAACCATTTACATTTGCCACATAATACTCCCTAAGCATACGCATACCTTCTTTCTTCGACGGTTGTGCGAAGACACCGCAAGAAAGCAAAATCAAAATCGCGAATAAATGTGTTCTCTTCATATATCAATTCTTATTTTCCCATCGGAAACTTATTCGTAAATGTAATCGTCTCTCTGGCTTCCATTTTTCTCTCCGTTATTTGGTCCGTGAAAGGATTATTCAGCCTCATCAATCCTCCTTTTTCAGATTCAACAGTGATAGAAACAATCTTCCCTCCTTCATAAGAGGCAGATACGAGAAAAGCTCCCATCGCCCGGAGATGCCGGAAAGATACATCTTCCCATTTGGTGGATAAGGCCGGAAATACTTTTATCACTCCGGTATGACTTTGCAACAGCATTTCCTGAATAGCAGCCGCACAAGCAAAATTACCTTCCAGTGTAAACGGACGATAGGTAAATTGCGAATAGCCGGCGTTCAACTGGTCACCGTTCAGATGAAAACTGTTCGGAGAACAAAAAGCTTTAATAAAGATGTGCAAGTTTCTCACCACATCATCTCCTTCAAAAACACGGGCCTTCATATTGGCCAGCCATGCATAAGTATATCCGGTCCACCAATCCGTGCCCAGCATCTCTACATTCTTAATAGAACGCAATATCAAATCGATATTCCCATTCCCTTTACTCACGTCTATTAATCCAAAAGGATGAAAAGACAGTAAATGTGAAAAATGGCGATGCGACTCCACTTGTGACTTTCCGGGTGCGATCATCAACCCACTCTCATTCACAGCAGGTTTAGGCCATTCGCTTAGTTGCCTTACCCAATAACCGGCTTCTTCGTTCAAGCCCAAAGCCTCCGCCATCTCCCGGGCAATGGTATACGTCAGCCGTATATTGGCAAGATCATAATTTGTTGTTTTCTGAAACCAAGCATCTATACGATTGTCATTTATCTCCGGAGAAGTAGATAAAGGAAGTTGTCGTTCTCCGTTTTCATCCCGTACTGAAATATTCTCAAAATACCGTGCTACCTCCTTTATCCATGGATAAGCGCGGTTCTTCAGGAATTCGGTATCCATACTATACTTCCATTGCAGATAGAAATGGTGCGATAACCAACCGGCTGTAGAGGGAGAGTGTGAATAAGGGCTCCATCCACCGATGGGTTCTCCTGTCAATGTAGCAATACAAGGAACATTCAGTCCTTTCACTCCATAAAACTGCCGGGTGAATGCTTCTGCATTTTCTTTTATCTTCCAGAGCCAGTCGGTAAACACGGACGACTCTTCAAGATGATTAGAGGTATATCCTGCCCAATAACTCAACTGGGTATTCAAATCGCTGTGAAAGTCTCCACGCCAGGGAGGAGTCTGACCGTTATCGGCAGTCCATACAGCTTGCAGACAGATAGGGGGTGCGCCCTTTCGTGAAGCAGCGGCAAACTTGTACATTTCCAGATACCATTGTTTCTCCAGTAATGTATCGGGCAGGCTGATAGAAGATTTCATCCAATATTCCCGCCACCAACGCTTATGCATCGCCAGGCTGCTATCAAAGTCGCGACTCATAGTTTGCCTCATACATTCCAATGCCCCCTCCTTCTCCGAATACCAGGTTCCTTTGGAAGTTACACAATACTCCCCCTCCAGCGAATGCCCGGAAACAGACTTCCAGTTTAATGCTATTTCATAAGAAACACCTCCCCACCCTTGCTGCTGATAGAGCAAAGTTCCGGGATTTATTCGTTCTACTTTTCCTCGTTTATATCCCAATGCAGTCAGCTTATTTACACCGGGCTGATAGTCCAGTTTTGCATCATTTTCTTCATATAAAGGAGTTATCAGCTCCGGAGAAAGAGTATCCGGCAGATTTTCAAATAAGAAACGCCCTCCTTTCTCATTAGCGGAAACAAAAATGCGTGCTTTGGCTCCATTCTCCCATAAAATGGTACAGACAGCAGAAGTCAGGTCCAGACTTACATTCCTTACTCTTCCTAAAGAAGCAATGTTAAACTCAATAGCTCCTGCAGGTATCTTAGTGGGAGCCGCGTCGTATTTAGTCCTGTCGTCTATCAAGCGTTGGATAGGGGCAATATCTTTTTTTCGAAGTACCTGGTCACAAATAAACTGATAAGAATGATCGGGTGATTTGAACTCTTCTACCGGACGTAAGTCCCACAGATCGGCCCGGTCTATAGCGATTCTCAGTTTCCCTTCCTTCTGCCAGATAAGAGCACCGGTTAAACCATTTCCCAATGGAAGGGCTTCGTCCCAAACCTCCGGAAGTTTCTCAAAACGAAGGTTATGATAAGGACGGGGAAGATCGGACACCTCCTCTCCCGACCGGCAGGAAAACAAGATTCCTACCACAACTATAAGTAATAAATGTTTTACACGCACCATAATCAAACAAAATTTATATAGAAACAGGGATATATCCATCTTATGACATATATCCCCGGCTACCCTGTCAACAATACAACAAACTATCGCATAAAGCCTAATATATATGCAATTTATCAGGATACACTTACCTTTACAACCTGATTACCACACTTTAAAATATAACAGCCTGTATCCTTCACAGTAATACGCGCCGAATCAACTATATCTATTCTTTCTACCAATCGACCCGAATAATCATAAATAGAAACCTTACCGGTTGTATTCTCAACGCATATTTCTTTTCCTACCACTGAGACCTTCATCGGATCTGCAAAGGTATTTGGGGAGAAACCGGTAGGAACTTTCTCATAGGCCTTTACCCAATCTATTTCCATATATCCCGGTAACTCTTCATCATTAATCACTCCGGGCCAGGTTCCTTCACCTCCTAAAGCATAATTCAAAATGAGATAGTAAGGAACATCAAACACCCATTGCTTACAAGCCTCACTTTCGGGTAACTGATTATTTCTCAGATAAGTACCCGTACTTACTCCGTTAATAAAGAAAGATAGTTCGTCCGCTGTCCAAACCAAAGTATATGTATTAAAATCATCGAGAACATACTTTCCGCCCAGACCCGATCCGCGATATTCCTCACTTCCCGGATGAACACTGTGCCATGCCATATATTCATGACTCACCTGCTCCATAATATCTATTTCTCCCCCATATCCTGTAGAATATTGCGGACTGACAGGCAATAACCAAATAGCAGGCCATCCACCCTGTACAGATTTGAATTTTGCACGAACCTCTAATTTACCATATTTAAAAGCTACCTTTCCTTTCGTCCAGATGCCTCCTGTCCGGTATCGTTTCGCCTTCTCTGCCTTCAGTACGAGTTTACCATCCTGCAGGTAAGCCTGATCATAACTTTTCGAAAGATAAATAGACCAGGGTGCACCATCCGGAACAGCAAACGACCAATATTTAGGATCGGGTTTCCCGGTATCCTGATCGAAATCATCATAAAAGACCAGTTTATAGTCCGTAGTTTCCGAAGTTTTCATCTGTGCATAAAGTAATCCGCCCAAAGATAAAGAAAGTATTAATAGAATCAGCTTTTTCATCGAATATCCGTTTTATAGGGTGAAGAGCCAGGGATATATTCGGCTCTTCACACCTTCATTTATACTATTATTTACCACCGTAAAAAATACGGTCCGGTACTCATTTTCATATCACTTTACAATAACTTTGGTTACTTCGCTACCACATCTGATAATGTAACAACCCGTCTCCTGTATTACGAACGTTACCGAACCATCGGCTTCTTTCGCATCAACAAGCTTACCTGCCACGTCATAAACAGTCACTGCTCCATTAACATTCTCAACCTGTATATGATCCTCACAAACAGTGACTTTCATGGCTTCTGCCAAGTTCATATCAGAAATACCGGTAGCATTCGGATCCTGCAATGTAAAGTAAACCGGTTCTCCTTGTTCCAGATGCAGACTTACTTGTGTATTGCCATCAGCCAAAGTACTAACAGAAACGCCATCAACAGCCTTCTGAAGTTTCCATTCACCTTTTACAACAATCGTAGCATTGGTTTCCTGTTCAATCCACTTAAACAGCTCGTGCGTTTTCGGGCGAAGGTTCGGATTAGCAACCGCAAATGAGATAGTCTTTGCTCCTGTATTGGCCTTCTCCATCAATAACAACTCCGAGTCGGAGGACTTCACATTGGCAAAGCTGAGTCCGTCTGCCGCTCCAAAGAACGTATAAGCAGTAATACCCTGCGGTTTGTAAGTCAATGCATGCAATTTCTCATTCTGTGCTTCCACTTTGAAAATATCTCCTCCGTTACCAGCAAGTTTTGCAGATAATTGCTGCATCTTCTCGGGTGTTGTCCCCGGAACAGCAACAAACAGGTATTCTTTATTTTCCGGTTTTACCCCGTGGTCAATATAAGCCTTGGCAGCCATTACCGTATTCATATCGCCTGTAACATCGCTGCCGTCTTCACGAGGAGCGGTTTGATTAGCATGTTTGATAACAATCGGGTCATTGCCTTTCGGAATAAAGTATCCCGTCGTTTGCGGAGTTACCAGCCATACATCCTGCTCTGAATTATTAGTCATATTCTCTGCTCCCGGAGCCATCACCTGCCCGTTTACGACCAAGTCACTGCTAATACCTTCATAATCGATTCCCTGGAACAAATTCGTAGCCGTAATCATATCATCTCCATAACTTCCTTTAGCACTGATACCACTGCCCATACTGATGAGCATACCATCGAATGCATAAACCGATTTCTTAAACTGCAGGTTGGTCGGAGTAAACTGTTGACCTCCCCAATCATCGCTCTGTAGGAAATCCGTTCCAAAGATACCATACTGCCCCCAAGCCAATGCTCCGGAAAAATCCTTTTTCGAATACTGGCAGTAAGTACCTTCCGTACTTTTTCGTGGCATCATCTCTTTCCATGAAGTATAATGTACAGTAGTAGCTCCCGGTACAACATTCCAGTCCCAACCTCCGGACATTTTACTACCTGTCGCATTGGGTGCTGTTTCAACAGGATAACCACATACAGCCGCCCCACCATCATACATGACTTCCAAAGTGCCATGGCTCTGGTAACGTCCGAACCGGTTACTGGTTGTATAAATTTCCGTTCCCCAGAACTGAGTAGTAGCACTACGCATGGTAGCTACCCAGTTATTCTGCCGGTAAATACCAGCCGGACTATAATTAAACTGATAGTAACCGTCTACTTTTGCCGGCTCTATATCATACTTATCCGTCATAAAGAAATAGTTATAGAATGCTGCCAGCTCCATATCATATTTGGTACCCAGAATATCACCGCCACCTTCTATCAGGCGGTCCACATACCAGGCTTCTGACGGAACAATTCCACCGCCATCTGTATACGGATGTCTTCCACAAAGACTGTTAGCTGCATAGTAGTCTGTTCTATTTGCCCCCTTTACTGCCATCAGATACATGGATACAATCGCTTTACGAATACGTTCGTAAGAGTCTTTCTTTACTTGGAAACAAGTTCCTTTCAGTGTATAAATATAATTGCACCATGCTTTATAAGCATACATATATGCATTATAGTGTGTATCGTGGTGAAAACCTGTTCCGTCCACTTTCAATACCTCCCGCCCTGCCGGAGTATAAATAGTATGCAACTCCATGAAACGAACCATATCTTTCAGATTCTGGATAGCCTCTTTCTTATCAGTAGGAGCAACAGCCAGTGCAAACAGATGTTTAAAGTAGTTACACAAATAATCCGCATTCATCCAGGAAACCAGGTAATCATTATCGGCATATACCATATTTGCTTCGAGCATCCAAGTCATAGCCTTTATCATCTCTTTTCTCTGCTCCTCCGTATATTCGGACATTGCTGCTATAAAACCTGCAGGAATATCATCTACACTACCATAATGACTATATGTAAGGCGTTCGAAATCATAGAAGATGCCTTGATCCAGAATATAATCAACATAATCTTTCAATAAATCTTTCGCTTCCTGATCTCCCTTCTTTGCATGAGCTGCCAGTGCTTGCACCCTTTGAGAAATATCAATCATAATATCGATTGTCAGTTCTTCGCTCCCTCCTAATGCAGGACCATTAATCGAACCGTCTTCATTGCGGACCAGACCGAGAGCTGACATATAAGATCGTAAAGTTTTCATCGTTACTGTTGTAGCAGGAACCGTAGCCAATGCAGTTTTCAACTTTTCAAAGTCAGTAATTTCCTGCGCTGTAGGTTCATTGATTACTTTGTTCTGACCAGCAGCATACGCTTTCAGCAATTGAACACGGTCTTTATATAAATATTCCAGATCCGGCATCATCAAATCCTGATACAGTACTTTCCAATTGGAAGATTTAGGTGCATCAAAATTCACTTTATCCAGGTATATTTTTGTATTACCTGCATTCTTTCCGGCATAAGTAAACCGTATATCGGTAATAGTAACTGCATTCTTATTCGCATAATCCGAGTAGAACCGGTTGAACTCACGCCATCCTTTAAAATTCATTGAGATATGACCGGTTTTTACCGCTTTACCGGTTTCGTCCAGATAGTCAATCGTTATCTGATCATCACACGGTTGTGAGTTATGTATCTCAAAAAATGCCGACTGACTGCCAATGGTAAACTCTCCGACAGAAACGGTCAGCGTTCCTCCATCTTTCGTATCCCAGCATAAAGCCTGATTCCCCTCACTACGATGTTCTTTACTCAATGATAGTGTACTGTTCACTGCACTCCACTGTTCCAATTCCGATACATTCTCAAAAGTAAATGCTTTCGGCTTGTTTGTTTCCAGTGTAGATAATTTATCAAAACGTACATCATCGATGTATGATTCTGCATTGTTCTGGTTATAAAACAATATACAGAAGTTAGTAAGGTCTATATCTGTAGATTCTTCCACGGGTTTCGACTCCCAGAAGTCCGGCTCCACTTTCGATAAATCAAAGTCAATTGTGTATTTAACCCAGTTATCGGTCAGTTTTAAAACAACCGATGCCTTTTTATTATCAGCCACATTATCTTGTTTCACAACAAAGAAACGACCTCCGGAAGCATCCGAGTTATCCTCTTTCGTAAGGAAAGTATATACTCTGAGCTGAGCTTCATTCATTGATTTGGCATAGAATGTCAAACGATAAATATCACGATCTGCTTTTCCTTTCATACGTTGTGCCAGGAAATCTTTATACCAGGTACCGGGCGCTCCGGTCATTTTTGCAACCTTTCCGTGCTCCGGGTCATCTACAACAGCAAACTGTACTACATTCGGCTGAGGATTATTCGTAACCCATTCATTGAAGAGATAAGGCTGTGTTTTAAAGCCCCGGGTCAAATCTGCATTGTCGAAACCATTGTCTCTAATCTGTATAGCATACTTATCATTTTCTGACGCTGGCAACGGCATCAGATAAATATCACGGTTATCGGCTGTTATGCCCCTCGCCTCATAAGAGGCCTTCACACGTGGATTATACAGATTTGTCTCGTATACTTTTTCCGTTCTCACCAATTGGAACCATCTTTTGAATTCAGCAAAAAATTCCCATCCCCGTTCATCAAATACAGCCTTGTCAAAATCGGCTTCGTTCAATCCGGCAGCAAGCTCGGTTCCTCCGGCCCGGTTACGTATCTGATTTATACATTGGTATGCTAAAGCATCCGGCCCCTTATCCGCTTTATTCTGAGCCTCAGCATAAATCAACAGTACATCTGCATAACGATAAATAGGAGTAATGCCACTTGTTTGTGCACTCAGTGGTTCTATTCCTCCATAATCACGGTATTTATTAATAGCAGGAGAACGCATTTCCGATACCTTAAAGTCTTTCGCTCGTTTCCCCTCACCGAATTTTGTTACAAAATTAAAAGCCTTACGAGTATCTTCCGGATAACGTTCATAGAAACAGGAATCGGCCAGATAATCACTCCAGGCACCTGCATTCTCTTCCATTGCCATGTAAGAGATACCATAATTACTGGATCCGACAATGGTATGATTCAATGCCAGAATATGTTCCGTATCGTCTCCGCAAGTAGCCTCTTTCCACAAATCTTCATAACGGGGCAATAGAGAGTATTTTCCACTCTCAATCACCTCTTTAGCCGTTTCTTTTGCTAATGTATATTTATCTGTCTGTTTAAGAGGCCATCCTGCCATAGTCAGATATACCTCCGCCAGACAAGTCTTTGCTGCCCACTTAGTGGGGGTAGAATTGGCTCCGGCACTTCCTAAACGTCCCTGTTCCGGTAATTTCTCTGCCGCAGCCTGTAAATTTGGAATAATCACCTGATTATAAATGTCGCTTATCGCATTACGACCGATGATTGTACTACCTAGAATATCTTCTTTCTGCTCCGAATCTTTATAAGCCGGCACCTCTCCAAACCAACGAACCAGTTGGTAATAGGCAAACGCTTTGAAAAAATGGGCCTCTCCGGCATATTGCACTTTGTCACTTTCGGTAAGAGCGGTTGAATTTTGAACTGTTTCCATCAAAAGATCACACTCTCTTATCAACGTATACATGTCCTGCCATATGATTTTCACATCACCGTCAAATGCCGCATCTATTTTCAGCTCGTCCATAGCATAATGACGCTTAGCTACCGATCCTCCGACAATATCATCCGCTCCTAATCCTAAAATCTGCGGGCGACAATTAAATCCCCAATTACCGCCCCATAGTGTAGTGTATAACTTATTGGCTGCCGTTTCCAATTCTGCTTTAGTCATGTAAGACGAAACAGATGCTTTTAGTTCTTGTAAAGACTGGTGCTGCAAGTGTTCGGAAACAGCCTGAGCATGTGATACCTCGTTTGACTCAAACAAGTTTGCAGGGGCAAACCATGCTGCATAACCAATGCCGGCAGCCCCACATAATGTCAATGCTAATAAAATGTTTTTCATTGGATTTCTTTTTTTAAGTTAAGTTTCGCGAACTCTTATCTTCCGGTAACCGTAACAATCCGGTTATCGGCTACTGAAGACAGAGCTCACTAAACTACGTTTTTTCTATATTAATAGACTCTCGGATTAGCCTCAAAACCACAATCAACTTGTTCCTGTTCGGGAAGTGGCATCAAATAGGTACGACGCTCTTCTTTGGTAATTCCATTCTTCATCATAGATGCTTTCACACGCGGATTATATTGATTCATTTCCCATACTTTTTCCGTTCTCACCAGTTGAAACCATCTCTTAAACTCAGCGAAAAATTCCCAACCGTATTCATCAAACACGGCTTTATCAAACTCCTCTTCGTTCATGTTTTCCGCTTTGTCATACACTCCGCCTCCTGCCGCACGTTTACGAATATCATTCAGACATTGGTATGCCAATGTATTGGGACCATGCTCTGCACGATTCTGGGCTTCAGCATAAATCAGTAATACTTCAGCATAACGATAAATTGGGGTAATACCCGAAGATTGCGCACTCATTTCTGCTCCATTCGCGGTAGTTGTGCCCCCGTAATCACGGTATTTATTGATGGCAGGAGAACGCATCTGTGTTTTACGAAAATCTTTCGCTCTTTTCCCTTCACCCATTTTAGTGATAAAGTTGAATGCCTTCCGTTCATCGGCCGGATAACGTTCATAAAAACAGGAGTCTGCCAGATAATCACTCCATGCAGCCGTACTTTCCTCCATTGCCATATATGAAATACCATAGTTACTGGCTTGATTTACCTTGTCATGAGGTAACGCGAACATATGTTCCGTCGCATCAAGCTTAGTAGCTTCTTTCCATAATTCTTCGTAATGCGGAAGTAATGAATAACCTCCTTCATCAATAATTTCTTTTGCCTTATCACGGGCAAGTGCAAAATTTTCTGTCTTTTTTAATGGCCATTCTGCCATGGTCAGGTATACATCGGCCAGACATGCCTTAGCTGCCCATTTGGAAGGAGTTTCATTTGAACCGTTATTCTTCCGTCCTCTTTCGGGCAGATACTCTTCGGCTATCTTCAAAGAAGGAACAATAATCAGATTGTAAATATCTTCTGTCTTGTTACGGGTAATGTCCGTACTCCCCAATATATCTTTATAACAAGTGGAATCGGTAAATCCGGGAACATCCCCAAAATAACGCACAAGATGAAAATAAGCAAATGCACGCATAAAATAAGCCTCACCCAAATAGGGTTTCTTGGCTTCATCAGCCATAGTTGGAGAAGCTTCCAGTCCCTCTATAAACTGATTGCTTGCTTGTATCACAGCATATAAATACTCCCAAACCAAATCAACATCATCACCATGTACATAAAACTCATCAATCAGATAATGACGTTTACTAACCGAACCTCCGATAATATCATCGGCTCCTAATCCCAAAATTTGGGGACGGCAATTGAATCCCCAGTTATTAAACCACAATTTTCGATATAAACCATCAGTCAGGCTCGTTACATTGTCCTGATTATATTCAATATTCTCCGGAGTTGGAAAGCTCAATGGCTCTTGAAACAAATCAGCACACCCGGAAAGCCCAATACAACCTGTAAAAGCTAACGCTACAATATATTTTTTCATAAATCAATCTGCTTTTTATTATTAAAACCCAAAATTCAACCCAATCAGATAATTACGTCCGTTAGGATAATATCCGTAGTCGATCCCCGAGGTCAGTGGACTTTTCAATGTAACCTCCGGATCGATACCGGAATAACCGGTAAACAGGAATGGATTCTGGATAGAAGCATATATCCTCAATGTACTGATTCTCATGCGTTTCAATACCGTTTCCGGTAAATTATATCCCAATGTGATACTCTTTACTTTCACAAAATCACCTCTTTCCACGTATTGAGATACAGATTTCTTTGAATTACGTTTTGATATAAAACCGGCAATATCCGAATTCTCATTCTCCGGTGTCCAACGATTCAGCCATTCCGGATTAGGACCTAACTCCAACGGACTATCCCCTACTCCCAAACGAGCCGCACGCGTATAATTATAAATATCAAAACCGTGTACCCCAATGACAAACAGGCTTAAGTCAAATTTCTTATAGGTAAACGTATTATTCCATCCCCACTGAAAAGAGGGTTGCCCATTACCGATAATAGTCTGGTCTTCCACCGTTATCTGCTTATCTTCGCTACCATCCAGATTCTTGTACCGATAAGATCCCGCTTCTGTTCCCTGTGGAGCATCAGCCAATTCACTTGTTTTCCAAACACCGTCACTTACATATCCCCACATCGTTCCAAGTTTTTCGCCCTTTATATTACGGAAATAGTCGTTCTGATATCCACCGCTAATAATAGCATATTCCAAATCTCCGTCCAGGCTTTCAATAACTCCTTTATTGTGTGATAAAGTGATATTCGTATTCCACCTGAAATCTCTGGCAGCTACAGGATCGGCTCCGATAGTAACCTCAAAACCTTTATTACGTATTTCGGCTGCATTCTTCAAACGGGTCTTGAAACCAGTATATAACGGTGCAGTCACATCCAGCAAAGCATCTTTGGTCAGTTTATCATACACATCTACCGTAAATGTCAGGCGATTATTGAATACTCCGAAGTCAATACCCGCATTCCACTGTTTTGTACGTTCCCACCGCAGACCTTTCGTTCCGATCCGCTTGGTTGTAAGAGTCAAATTATCATTTGCATCACGGGTTGCTTCCAACTCTGTCCAGGCAGAATATGCGGCTACAGCCTGGTTTCCTGTTTCACCATAGCCGGCACGGAGTTTTAATTGACTCAGGAAATCAACATCACGCAAAAATGATTCTTCCTTCATATTCCATGCCAAAGCCATGGAAGGGAATTGTTCCCATCTCTTCTCTGACGAAAGATTGGAAGAACCGTCATAACGCCAGGAGGCAGTCAGCATATACCGGTTCATAAGAACATAATTTACTCTTGCCATATAAGAAAGCATGAAAGACCGGGTATGTCCGGAAGAACCATATACTTTTTTAGCCAAAGAGGTATTATTGGCGCCTATTTCTTCGGAAATCAACTCACGACCTTCACTCTTATTGTTCATATTATTACTATACTGTTGCTCAATAACGGCTGTAGCATTAATACGATGGTTTTTATTAAACTCTTTCACATAGGATAGAATATTCTGGTTCGTCCAGGAATAATTTTGGGTACTGGTAAAAGCAGCAGAGTTATATCCGCTGTTCCACCCACTCAGGCTCCCTTTCGTATTGGTATTCAATGCACTGGTATTCCCAAACCAGAAATTCTGAGTAGTCCGTAGCGTTAGTCCTTTCAAGATCGTAACATCTACATACCCCTGTATTGTAGAACTATAATAATAACCGTCTTTATCTACCTCATTGATATGAGCCATCGGGTTGAATTTACGACCTCCCTGTATATCTTTGTGATGATAAGCTCCATCTTCATCTTTCGGTAAAACAGTATTCGGGAAATTCAACGCATCTACCAAGGTATTCTGCCATCCGCTAAAGTTCACCCCGGAATCCTTAGAGTAACTGCCATTAAAGTTCACACCTGCTTTTAACCATGGAAGAAGTTCTGTATCCACCTTCAAGCGGGCATTGATCAACTTGCGTTGCGACTCTTCAATCGTACCTTCGTTATAATTATAACGCCCGGAAAATACAAATTGAGTTTTTTCATTTCCTCCGGTCACCGACAATTCATGTGTATGCTCCAACGCCACATCCCGGAAAATAGCGTCCAGATAGTCATATCCACCTCCATTATAGAAACCTTTAACAGCATCTGCATCATAGAAAACCTGAGGATCCAGACCTGAATTCCGGTTAATTTCTCTTCCGTAATCATTAGCCAAATCGGCCATTTGTCCGGGAGACAAAATATCAGGAAGAGTATACGGCTTTTTAAAATTGACATATCCGTTATAATTCACATTTACTTTTCCGGATTTTCCTTTTTTAGTAGTAATCAAGATAACTCCATTCGCCCCGCGCGAACCATAAACAGCCGTAGCAGAAGCATCTTTCAGGACCTCGACGGACTCTATATCTCCCGGATTCAACATGCTCAATGTACCTCCGATAAAACCATCGACTACTACCAGCGGACCACCATCTGCCTTGATGGAGTTGGCTCCGCGTACACGGATCGTAGCTCCCTGGGTAGGGTCACCCGAAGCGGAAACAATACTAACCCCCGCCATGCGTCCCTGAAGTGCATTCTCAATATTATTAGTCGGTGTATTTTTCAGAATATCGTCTGCTTTAACAGAAGCAACCGCCCCCGTTAAATCCGACTTACGCTGTACACCATAACCTACTACCACTACTTCATCCAGAGCTTGCGTATCGTCCTGCAGCGTTATTGTCAGACTTTTCTTTCCTGCTACTTTGACCTCTAATGTCTGATAACCGACAAAGGAAATTTTCAAAGTTGCATCCCTCCGTACGTTGTCCAACTTAAAGTTTCCATCCACATCCGTAATGGTACCCATTGTCGTACCTACCACCAGAACAGATGCTCCAATCACGCCCTCCCCGGCTTTGTCAATAACCTTACCAGTTATAGTCCCTACCTGTGCCCATACTATTTGTGTCATCAGGCAGCAAACTACAAACAGGCTCCACAACCTTTTTGTCGCCAAATTACTTTTTTTCATACTATTTTATTTCTAAAGTTATTTCACCAGAACTTTAAATGTCTTCGAACCGTTTACATTGCTGACTTTCACCAGATAGAAACCATTTCCGGACATGTTTATAGTGTTATCACCAGCGGTAACCGGCACACTAAGAACCATTTCACCTACAATAGAGTAAACCTCTACAACCGAATTTTCATCAGAGGTTACTACCAACTGATTCCCATAAGCCACCACTGAGGAACCGTTATCTGCTTTGTTCGGATAAATGCCGGTCAGTGCCGAACCCTGGTAAGCTCCCATATTTATTTTACCATTTACAATACGATCATTTCCTGCAATATCTTTCTTCATGAATTTTTCAACCCAGGTATCTTCCAGTTCACAATTATAGTCAAATTCAGTAGTACCGGAGTTTATAGCTAATGAAGCCTCCTTCAAAGAATAATCAGCCTTTGCAGATTCCTCTTTCTGAGTTGCATCCACAGCAACCCCTTTGAAAGAAGCAGGATTTACAAATGGAGTAACATCTACAACATTATTACTATTCGTTGCTTCTCCAAAATCAATCTCTGTATCAAAAGCACTGTATTCTATCCAACACAGTTCGTTATTAGCTGCAACCTCCACAGTTTTTTCTCTACTTGCTTCATTGTTTACTACAATATTATTATACCAGAAAGGACTACCGGCACCATCAATATACAAAGTACCTTTATTATTGGCAATGGTATTATTCAACTGAGTACCTCCCTGAATATCCATCAGTAAGCGGTTACTTGTATTATTCACTATCAGATTATTAGCAAGAACCATATTGGAGACCGTTGTAATAATAGCACTTCTCCATTCGTCTCCACTTTCTGTTGTATTTTGATTATTACGAACAATGTTGTTAGTAAAACTTGCCTGTACATTTGACTTTCCGGAAAGCACAGTACCAGAAACAGTTGTGGCATTTCCTTCAAACAGACAGTCGGTTATCGCCATCGTACCTTCTGACCAGTCATAAGCAATTCCAATACATTTATCTGTATTATCTTTAAAAAGACACTTGGTAATCAGCACTTCATCTGATTGATTCTGTGGTCCACCATTATAATTATAAAGTCCAAAAGATTGCATTTTGTTAGCCTCAAAGACACAGTTCTCCATACGATTTGGCAAACTGCCTACTGCATAACCACAAAAATAAATCACTGAATTAGTCTTCGTCAAATCACCCAAATTGCTGTTATTGGCAAAATAACAATCACGCACTATGAAATTCTCTTCACCATAAACAAGGGTAGCATTAGCTGCGCAATTAATCACTTTGTTATTCTGGAAAGTAACAGAATTTCTAAAATATAAAAAACGCCAGTCCTTAGTTACCTTATAATTATTAAAAGTAATTCCATCCACATACAGCATATCCCAAAGAGAACTTTTATCCTCCCGCTCCATCAAACGGTTTTCATTCTCACCGGTAAAAATCGTTTCATTTGTAAAGTTCCAGGGTTCAGCTTGAGGATTGGGTCGTTGGCGTGCATCGACAGAAGTTTCTCCTTTGGCAAATCCACCATAAAAACTTACTCCATTTTTCATCATAATAGATGTATTAAAGACGTAGGTGCCTGCAGCAATATAAATATCATCACCTTTATCGGCTTTGCTTATTGCCACATTCAAATCTTTCACCGCCGTCTCCCAGGAAGTCCCGGCATTGTTGTCATTACCATCAGTAGTTACGTAGATTACTTTCGCACTCATGCCTGAGCAGAGAACCAAAGCACACATTGCAGAGAATAATGTCTTTTTCATACTATAAATTTTAAAATTGATAAGTTTTACATCGGTTTTTGATGCAACAAAAGTGGAATAAATATGAAAGAGAGGGATGCATATTGCGTACTTAAAGGAGGCACATCAAGTACAATTCACCAATATACAACATGCAGGAATTATTCTGTACGCAATGTGCACCTGATTGTACGCATAGTGCACATCAATCTAATAAATTTCGTATTAAACCTGCCCCTGCTATTGTATTAACACAATTAACATTATTCTTTAACAACCGCCTCCTGTCTTGTAAGAGTGTACACTTTTGCACTACAAAAATGTACATCTTTGCATAGCAAAAATGTACAATTAACACATGAATAAGTGTACACTTTTGCAAAACATTAAACAAGAGGCTATTATCTGTTATAAATCAGATGATTGTATAATATCAACGAAGTATATTCTGCCCAAAAATTTCTTTTGAAAAATATCTGTAATTACTTTTTTGACTATTACGTATTTGCCGAATAAATCCAATATAAGAGGTGAAGAGAATATCACGTACATAAAAAACGACTGATACAGAATTGGGCATATATCATACACCAAAAACTTATACGATGATGAGCGCCTCTTTACCCGCCAGTTTCCTCTTCCGTTTCTTCCACATCCTCGTCCTTATTACCCGTGCGATAGAATAATGGGCTGATGCCATATACTTCCTTAAAGCAACGGCTGAAGTAACGGGGAGAGCTAAAACCTGTCCGGTCTGCCACCTCAGCTATAGACAAGAACAATTCATTCTTCAGAAGATAAGCGGCTTTTTTCAAACGAATTGTCAAAATGAAATCGTTCGGAGTTTGTCCGGTAATAGCTTTCATTTTAGAGAAGAAGTTGGTGCGAGAGATACACAACTCACGAATCACGTCATTCAGACTAAACTCTGCATTATCCATATTCTTTTCAATAATGGCAACGGTACGGTCTAACAGATCTTTATCCATCGGATTGGTTGCTAACATCTGAACACGGGTCTGTGGCTGTTTACTAAACTTCTCCTGCAATACGATACGACTGTTCACCAGATTATTACATCTGGAAATAAGCAGGTTCACATTAAAAGGTTTCGTGATATAATCGTCCGCACCAATACGCAAGCCTTCAATGGTATGCTCTATCGCAGTACGGGCCGTCAATAAAACAACCGGAATATGACACGTTTCGAAATCCTGCTTTATCTGCTTGCAGAGTTCAATACCGGTCATTTTAGGCATAACCACATCGCTAATAATAAGATCAGGCATCCTATCACGAGCCTCTTTCAATCCCTCTTCTCCATCCGCAGCGGTTATTATCTCATAATAAGGTTCAAACAGACCCGCCAACATTTCTCTTAAAGAGTCATTGTCCTCCACAATCAGCACCTTCGCTCCTTTGATACGTTCCTTCACCGTATCGTCCAGCACCTGCTGCTCAACCATGAATTTCGATTCGACAACGACCGCCGCCTCCTCTTCTTTCGGCTCCTCTGTCTCTATCTGTTCTGCGGTGAAATGGGCATTTCCTAACTTTAACGCAATAGTAAACGTTGTCCCACTGGTCTGATTGCTGCTAACCTCAATCCGCCCCTTATGTAACTCCACAATACCTTTACTCAAGGCCAGCCCAATACCTGTTCCCTGAGTATTCTCCGGATCATTGCTGGTTTGATAGAAGCGTTCAAAAATCTTCCCTGCTTCTTCCGGCTTGATTCCTTTACCACTGTCCTGCACTTCAATAATAGCTTCTTCTCCTCTCTTACTGATGTTAATGGAGATACTTCCTTTCTCAGGAGTATATTTAAAAGCATTTGACAGCAAATTATTAATAACTTTCTGCATCTGACGCGAGTCATACCAAACCTCCAACTGATCCTGATCTTTATTGAAATAGAATTTGATATGCCGGGTAGATGCATATTCGATATAAAGCAGATAGTTTTCATATAAGAAGTCAACCAGATTATGCCTGCTCACCTTTATCTTCATATGTCCTTGCTCCTGCTTGCGAAAATCAAGTAATTCACTGATCAATCCCCGTAACTGGAGCCCGTTCTTATAAACATTCAGAAGTTTATTGTAAATAGCCGGTGGAAACGACTGTACCTGCAGTAACATTTCAATCTGCCCCACAATAACCGTCAACGGAGTACGGAACTCATGAGAAATATTAGTAAAGAAACGGAGTTTAGATTGGTTCAGTTCCTCTACATCCCGAATGCGCTGTTTCTCGTATTTAAGAGATTCTTGCAATTTTATTCTTCCATGATAGGTCCTCACTATATAATAAAGAAGGCTAATCGTAGTGACAGCATAGATAAGATAGGCCCAGATTGTTTTGTAAAACGGAGGAAGAACGGTTATGTTAAGACGATATTCCGGTTGATACACATTATTAATTCCTGCCGGTTTTACAATCAGGGTATAGTCACCCGGCGACAGATTGGTATAAGTAATAGTACGTTGCTTGTATATCTTTGTCCACCCATTGGAGAATCCCTCTAACCGGTACACAAACTCATGCTGATTGGCAGCAATATAATTGGAAACAGCAAATTCCAGATTTAAAACCGAATGATCACTTTTCAGCGTAATAGCAGAGGTGTCATAAAAAGAAGATTTCAGAATGCCTGTCTTGTCATTGATACCCACCTCTTCGCCATTCACCCAAAGTCCTACCGGAAAGATATCATAAGGTTTAGGAGGAATATTGAGACTTTTTTCATAGAATGAAACCATTCCTTTAATACCTCCCAAAAATATTTCACCATCTTTACATTGATATAATGAGTTCTCATTCAACGTAGTGAAAGGAAAGCCATTCTCATTATCATAATTATAAAATAGCTTCGTGTAATAATCAAAAAGGGTGAATCCCTGGTTAGTGGTCAGCAACAATTTGCCGTTTAAAGACTCTGTTACAGCATAAATACAATCACTACCCAAGCCGTTTTTCTTAGAATTGAAATTCTCAAACTTACCTGTCTCCCGGTAATAAACGTCAATGCCGGAACTAATCGTCGAGAACCACAGATTGCGATGACGATCTTCGGCAATACAGGTTATCATATTATCGCTTAAACAATTTGTCTTCTCCGGATCATATCTGTAATTCACCAGCTCCTTCGTATCAAAATGGTAAGCATATACGCCATGCCCTTCTACCCCAATCCACAATAATCCCTCCGAATCTATTTTCAGATAATGTGAAAATAGATTTAACAACAAAGTGGAGTTTCCCGTCTCAGGATTGAATTGAAAGACGCCATCATAAGAAGCCAGCAACAAATCATCTTTATAGGGAATAATGTCCAGTATCACATTGGATGCTTGTTTTCCTTCTATATCAGGAAGCTTATAAGTGGTAATCTTGTCTGTTTTTAAATCCAGTTTATTAACTCCCTCCTGATGGGTTCCGATCCAAAGCGCTTCCCGTTTCTCGTCATAGTACAAAGCTTTAATGTTATTATGCGAAAGAGAACCGCTACCCTCCCTATGTTTATACCATTTGAAACGCTTGTTGGTACGATCATAAAAATCCAGTCCACCCCCTTCGGTAGCAATCCACAAGTTTCCTCTCTTGTCTTCTGCAAAACAACCGATCACCGGAAAACTAAGTCCCTCGTTCTCGTGCAATCCGGGACGATAATGGGTATAAATTTCATATTCGGGATTAAAATAGTTCACCCCACCGAAATAAGTGCCTACCCAGAGAGTTCCCTGGTGATCTTTAATAATGCAATAAACAGAAGCATTACTCAAACTTCCCGGTATATCCGTAGAAGTATAATAGACAAATTCGTTTTTCTTCTTATCAAACTTATCTAACCCATTGAAAGTTGCGATCCACAAATTTCCCTGATTATCTTCACAGCAATCACGCACTGAGTTAGAAGAAATACAGTGTGCTTTGTCTGCTCCTCCATCTGTATAATGTACGATTTCATCATCAGAGATATGAAAAAGTCCGTCCTCCCAGGTACATACCCAAACATCACCGGACAAATCCTGATAGAGATTAAAGACATTACACCGGGGCAAAACACATTTCTGACTCGCCTGTCCTCTCTCCAAACAATATAGCCCTTCTCCCCGGGTACCGAGCCACAATCGCCCCCTACTGTCTTTCAGTATGGAAGAGACCTGTATGTTTCCTTCTAAAGAGCAATAAGGCTCCACCTGACGGCTTGCGACATCGTAATAATAGACAAAATTGTTACCACCTATCAGTAATGTATCAGCACTATAAGTAATTGAGTAACCCGCACCCCTCTGAATCGTTTCAAATGTTTCAGTACGCATATCAAAAGAACATATCCCCTCAATTGTCTGTATATATAGATGTCCTTTATCATCACCACAAATCTTCCGGACATCTTTTCCTAAAATAGAATGACTGTTCTCCCGTTCCGGCTTGTAACTTTGTATCCGATTGCCATTGTAGACGTTCAACCCGTCACGTGTTCCTATCCATATCCTACCAAGTTCATCTTTATATAAACAGTAGGCTGTAAACTGTGAAAGTCCATTCTCAGTAGATAAATAATTGAACGATATGTCTTGCGCAATAAGCTTAGTAACCCAAAATAGTGAAATAAGAAATAAGGTAATCCTACTTATATTCTGATGCTTTATGTTTTTCATATCAGAGACGAATTAGATTCTTTATTGCGCAAAAATACGATAAATAAGAATCACGCCCAACTCTCTCATTAATAAAAAGACAAACAGGTTATTTACTACGCACCTTCTTCATCCTTTTATAAGACCGGTGTCCATATATAGTTACCACTACAAAACAAATAAATGGAAGTATAAACGACAAATTCACTGCCGGCATGCCAAACAAAACCGATTGGTCAATAATGCTTGCCTGAACCGGAGGTAAGACAGAACCACCCAGAATGGCCATAATCAATCCGGCAGCACCAAACTTGGCATCATCACCCAGCCCCTGAAGGGCAATACCATAAATGGTAGGGAACATCAACGACATACAAGCTGAGACACCTACCAGACAATACATTCCACTAATATTCTGAAAATAAATAACTCCTACTGTAAAACAACAGGCAGCAATTGCAAGTATTTTCAGTAAAAGCCCGGGATTGAGATAACGCAAAATAAACGTACAAACAAAGCGGCTCACACAAAAAATGACCATCGCAACAATATTATACTGTTGAGATAAAACCTCGGCCGCTTGCTCACTCATCCCCTGGGAGACAAACAGACGGGTACCATATTGAATAATGAATGTCCAGCACATAATCTGTGCACCTACATAGAAAAACTGTGCAATAACTCCTTCCCGGTAATGTCGAATAGAGAAGATGCGTTTCAGCGTTGGTAAAAAATCAATCGAATGAGAATGATCACAACTTTTGGGCATCTTCACCATACGAATCAGTAACAACATAATGAGAATAATGACTCCAATCACGAGATAAGGAGCTATAAGTACTGCCAGATCCGAATCACGCACCGCTTCGAACTCCGTAGGAGAAAGCTGACTGCGTTCTGCTGTCCCCATCGGATTGAGACGATTCTGAATAAAATTCATGGCCACATACATACCTAACAATGATCCCATCGGATTGAAGGATTGAGCCAGATTAAGCCTGCGGGTAGCTGTCTCTTCCGTTCCCATTGACAAGATATAAGGATTGGCACTCGTTTCAAGAAAGGACAACCCACACGTCAAAATAAAGTAAGCGATTAAAAAAGGATAATAACATCCGGTCATCATTGCCGGGAAGAAAAGTAACGCACCCAATGCATACAACCCCAACCCAAGCAGAATACCCGCTTTATAAGAGTACTTACGAATAAACATCGCCGCCGGAAAGGCCATAGCGAAATAACCACCATAAAAAGCAACCTGTACCAACGCACCATCGGTTACACTCATTCGGAATATTTTGGAGAACGCTTTCACCATAGGATTGGTGATATCATTGGCAAATCCCCAGAGTGCAAAACAACTGGTGACAAGAATAAAAGGGATGAGATAGCTTACACCATCTTTACTTAAAATCGTTTTTTTGGAAGTGTTGTTCATAATGGTAAAAAGGTTATTAGAAATTATTCTGATTCATATAAATAAAACATGCGCTCCATAGGTTGCCATTTCTGCGCTGAAGTAGCTCCGGGTTTTGTCAACTGGAATATGGACATATAATCTTCCCATTCCTGTTGACGCGACAGGGTGGCAAGGCGAGACATAGCAGTATCCCAATCAAACTCCAACGGGGTCTCTACAATCATAAAGAGACGTGTACCGAGAATATAAATTTCCATTTCAAGGATTCCAACCTCGCGAATACCTGCCATCACTTCCGGCCAGATATTTTCACGGCTATGCCGACGACGATACTCAGCTATCAATTCAGGATCATTTCTCAAATCAAGTGTCTGACAATAGCGTTTTACAGGCTGATGATATTCCTGTGTCCGATAACTCTTTATAGATGTTTCCATAAATCTATTCACTTTTAAATTATTCCTGTTATTTCTCTACGGTCTGCAATCTCTCCTTTGGCTAAAGCTTGCACCAGAATGTTACCAATGGCAGTAGCTTCTACCGGACCTGCATACACTGGAATACCCAGCGCTTCTTCTGTCAACCGGTTCAACAGCTTATTCCGGCAACCGCCTCCAATAATGTGCAGTGCCTCTACCGGAGCGGGCAACAAACGGTTTAATTGTTCGATCCCTCTTTTATAACGTTGTGCCAGTGACTTTAGTACACAACGCACATATTCACCTTGTGTAGAAGGTACCTGCAGTTCATGAGTACGGCAATAGTCGGCTATGGCAATTTCCATATCCGCCGGGCAGGCAAAAGCCGGATCATCGACATCAATCACAGAGGTGATTTCTGCCAGTTCAGCAGCAGAGATTAAAGCATCGTATTCAGTCTCCTTTTGGTTTTCGCCCCATTGGGCTATCAACCGTTGTAAAATCCACAAACCCGTAATGTTCTGCAGGAAACGAATCTTGCCTCCTACTCCACCCTCATTGGTAAAGCCAGACAGCCGGGCTTCTTCGGTCAATATAGGTTCATCGAGCTCAATTCCCAGTAATGACCAGGTTCCGGAACTCAAAAATGCATGACGAAGGCTTGTAGCAGGAGCAACGCTTTCAAGTACAGCATCCGTATCGGCAAACACAGAGCACCCTGTCCCCAAACCAACAGTAAACACAGCACTTGCCGTATCATGCGAACCTACGGCTATCACATCTACCTCATAATCCAAACCAAGTTCTGCGGCAACATCTTGTTTCAACTGTCCACGCACTGTACCAGGCATAACAATCTCTCCGAAAAGATGACCGGGTAAGCCCAACTGATGGATTAATGGCCAGTTCCACGTCCGGCTACGCGCATCCAACAGTTCGGAAGTAGACGCGATACTATATTCATTGTTTGCCGTTCCAGTCAGGAAATAGCTGAAAAGATCCGGCATAAACAACAGGCGGTCGGCTATCTCAAGAGTAGCATCTTCCTCTTTCTTCAAACTGTAAAGCTGGAAGAGCGTATTGATCGCCATCACCTGGATACCTGCTTCGGCATAATGTTGTGAAACATCCGTACCCGCAAAGAATTCTTCAGGAAGTCCATTTGTCCGGGAATCACGATAACAAACAGGGTTGCCCAACAAATTACCTTTCTTGTCTATTAACCCAAAGTCGACTCCCCACGTATCAATTCCAATACCCTTTATATGATAGCCCCTGCGGATCGCTTTACTTATGCCTTGTTTCATATCCGCAAACAGTGCCGGAAAGTCCCAGTAAAGATGATTACCCAATTTTACCTGCCGGTTGGGGAAACGGTAGATTTCCTCTAAATCTACCATTCCCGCACTGACAAATCCAGCCATAACCCGGCCACTTCCGGCACCAAAATCTATAGCTAAATAAGTATCTAACATCATTTTGTCTTTTTTCCTAAAACATACGTTTCAAGGTCATCTATTTCCTCCGGGGTCAATACAGTATAATCACCACCCGACTGGATAATAATACGACATGCCATCTCAAAAAACATAGCACGTTCAAAAGCCTCATCAAAATCTTTACCACACACTACTTGCCCATGTTTCAGTAATAACACCGAATTATGGTCCTTCATCCCGTCAATCACTCCTTGGGCCAGTTCTTTCGAACCAGGACGATAATAAGGAACCACCGGAATTTCGCTGCCTACGTGACAGGGTATTTCAGCTGTTACATTAAAATTGGTGGGACGGTTCTTCATACAAGCCACAGCAGTTGCATAATGTGACTGAAAATGAAGTACCACATTCACATCCGGACGTTCACGAAGAACACCAAAATGAAAGCCACTCTCCATAGAAGGTTTTACGCCATTCAAAACTTCACCGGTGGAAAGGCGACAAATTGAAACTTTTTCCTTTGGTAAAGAGGGTACCCATGATCCTGTACCGGTAATCAATACTTCATCACCGATACGCCATGAGATATTTCCACTACTACAGATTGTAAGATTTGCATCGCCTACACGATGTGCCTGAGCCATAAACTGCTCTATTTGTTCATTTGTTATCATAATACTTATTTGCTGTTTTTTTAAGTACTGTATCTTAATTAAATATTTCAACTGCTGATTCGCATTATTTATAGACAGGGCCATAAACAGTACAAGCTCTGTAGTCTGCCCCCTCTTTATCCATACCAAATGCATTCCATGCTGCAGGACGGAAAATCTTATCATCTTCTACATTGTGCATACAAACAGGGATACGAAGCATGGAAGCCATAGTTATCAAATCCTGGCCGATATGTCCGTAACTAATAGCGCCATGGTTAGCTCCCCAGTTGTTCATGACAGAATATACATCTCTGAAAGCCGGTTTGTCACAAAGACGGGGTACAAACCAGGTAGTAGGCCAGGTACGATCCGTACGTTCGTCCAGCAATTTATGAATTTCCGGATCAATCTCAACGGTCCATCCTTCTGCAATCTGCAGAACCGGGCCAAGCCCTTTCACCAGATTCAAACGCATCATAGTGACAGGCATACCACCTTTTGAAAGGAAATTAGATGAAAAACCACCTCCACGGAAATAGTCACGGTTGGCAGGATACCAGGTGGTAGCCTCCAGACACTTTTCTACTTCTGCTTCTGTAATATCCCAGTAAGGTTTCATTACCGGTTCACCCTGTTCATTGGTTTGTTGCCCCGTACCATCCAATGTAGTAGCACCGGAATTTATTAAATGAATAATACCATTGGCAGCACGGCCGGTAAGTTCCTTTCCTGTCACACGTTTCACTGCCTCCGGGCTCCAATAAGTACGTACATCTGAGAAGATTTGCGCACGGTTGGTCAATAAATGTCCGAAGAGCATAGCGACTCCATTGCAGGCATCGTTTTCCGTTGCCACCACATAGGCTTCACGAATCCCATTCCAGTCAAAGGATGTATTTAATAAGGCTTCTGAATAGTCTCCGTTGGGATAAAAATCAGTCCACTGACGTTGTCCCTGAAAACCGGCAGCGATAGCATTATGCCCCAAAGCTTCCTCTTTGAACCCCATCTCACGCAATTTCGGGTTTCCTTGCATCAGATCACGCATTATAATAGTCATCTTCACAATAAATTCCCAATCTTCATCCTTCTGTTCACGGGTCTTCGTCTTTTCAGGGATATTAATATCTTTCCCTTCATTTTTCTTGCAATATTTTTCAGTCCATGCCATGGCTTTAACGAACTCTTCCTTATCATAAATACCTTCAGTCATACGACGGATTATTTCAGTCAAATCGACAGATTCATTACGCATGCCTAAATATTCCTGGAAAAAATCCGGATTAACAATAGATCCGGCAATACCCATGGAAACACTACCCATAGAAAGGTAAGATTTACCACGCATGGTGGCTACAGCCTGTGCAGCACGGGCAAAACGAAGAATCTTTTCCGCTACATCAGCAGGAATAGAGTTATCGTTCAAATCTTGTACATCACGTCCGTAAATACCAAAAGCAGGTAATCCTTTCTGAGCATGCCCGGCCAATACAGCAGCCAGATAGACAGCTCCCGGACGTTCGGTTCCATTAAATCCCCACACTGCTTTCGGATAGTAAGGATTCATATCCATTGTTTCGGCACCATAGCACCAACAAGAAGTTACAGTGATAGTAGCCCCTACTCCTTCACGCTCAAACTTTTCTGCACACGCTGCACTTTCAGCAACACGTCCAATCGTACCATCAGCAATTACACACTCCACAGGAGTACCATCACCATTTTTCAGATTCGTAGAAATTAATTTGGCTACAGCTTTAGCCAGATTCATCGTCTTTTCTTCAAGGCTTTCACGTACGCCACCCTGGCGACCATCAATCGTGGGACGAATCCCAATTTTCGGATACTTTTTCATAATCTATGATTTAATAAATAAAACACTTCAAAACCATGCTGAACTGTGCCGGAGTAAGGAGATAAAAAAGGATCATAAAGATCCTCTCAACCGCACTTCAGTGGGAAGATAAGTATGTATCTGCTTACCCGAAAGAATGAAATCAGCTGCTAAAGTTCCCATCTTTTCCCAATCAATACTCAACGTAGTAATCCCTTTATCAATGACTTCATAAGCCGGCGTTTCGTTGTAAGCCAGCAAGCCGAAATCTTCGCCACATGCAAGCCCGCTTATACGACTTTGCTTAATAAGGCTAACCACATCCAGCTGTCTGATAGCGATATATACCTCTCCTTTACTAATCTTTATCTCATCCATATTGTCTATCACTTCACACTCAAACTGGTGATCTGTACAAAATTTATGGAAGCTAATGCAAGTGCTTTGAGGATGTTTGGTTCCCTTTACGAATAGCAGAATCAGCTTTCTGTACTGTCGCAATCTATCAACAAGCTGTAATAATGCCTGATAAAAGGCATCGTCAAAATCCTGACATATATAAGAGTAGTCTTTTTTATCAAACTTACCGAAATCGAGTAGTAAAAGTTTAGAAGGATTTATTTTATAAAGATCAGAAGAAAACTTTTCATTATCGAAGTTCATCACGACATATTTGTTATAACGTCCGAGAGACTCGCGCAAAATAGCATTAAATAAACGTTCATTATATTGATGAAACCACAAATCGACCTTATAACGAACCGACAGATGTTTAATAAAACTATTATAAAGCGTATCTTTGAAAGGAGAATATTCATCAAGCAACAATAAAATACTTCTCTGCCTGTTTACTACATAATAACCTTTACCTGGTGTAGAATCAATAATACCTCTTTCTTTCAAATCGAGAAAAGCCTTAAAGACCGTGTCACGTGACACTTTATAATATTGACTTAGCTGGTTAATGGAAGGCAATGCGTCTTCAGCCTTATACTTGCCTATCGAAATATCCTGGCTGATAAGGTCAGCCAATTGTTTCACTTTAGTAGTTTGTTGTCCGAAAATGATTTCCATACAATTAGAATTAAAAGGTAGTAAGAATGGAACACATGACTATGCTGAACCATCCTGTGACAAAGTAAAGTAATTTATTTAAAATCAACAAGAAAAAAGAATATGTTCTATAACACGAAAGATATGATCTGAAAAAACAGAATTACACACTATGCAGTTTCATCTGTAGCGAATACAATAAATATGGATATAGAACAGTAGAATTCGTATTTCTTCAAAAACACCTGATTCCAAATAAATATCCGAAAAGAAATACCGATGCCCAATATTTCCATTACAAATTCATGATTACATTAGATAGATTTCTTCACACCTATATATACATTATAGAGACGAATAAAAGAGCATGATAATATAGTGATGACCATTCGCCATAAATTGACATTATTTAGACACCCTTATAGGCTATCACAAATAAAATCAGTATCTTTACCCCGAAACTTTAAAAGTATTATCATGGCACACCGTCTGAACACTAATAAACAATTTATGATAGGTAATGGTATTCTGGCATTTGCAGTCATCTTTATCGTAGTAGTCTTTGTTTATATGAGTATGAGACTACAACGCAACAAAGAAACAGACCGTCACTTTATCGAAACATACACTGTTAATCTGACAAAGGGATTTGTGGGTGATTCGCTTTCACTCTTTATTAATGATAGCCTGATAATGAACAAACAGATATCAGAAGAACCTGTCACAGTAGAAATAGGACGTTTTGCAGAAGAAAGCGCGTTGATGATTGTAGATAATATTACGGAACAAGTATCGGTTTTTGACTTGAGTGAAAAGGGAGGCAACTATCGATTTGAGAAGGATACAGACGGAATAAAACAATTGGCACGCTAAACATAGATTCTCTGAATTATAAAAGTACGTATTTAACAGCGTGTTAATTACCTATTTAACAAGGCGTTAAAATGCATACTTTATACTTATAAAGTACGTACTTTTTAATAAGGTGTAATACAAGTATATAAAGAGGATTTCAAATTTCTGTTTTATACTTCTTCAGTTCCTCACGCAATTCAAAAGCTTTGCCGCCAGTCATAGAGTTTAGCAATGCCCAAAAACGATCTCCATGGTTCATTTCACGCGTATGACTGAGTTCATGAAGCAAAACATAGTCAATTAAATGCTTAGGCAACAGAACCAGAAAATAAGACAGGTTGATAGCTTTCCGGGCCGAACAACTCCCCCATCGGCCACGACTGGAGTTAATCTTCACACTTTTATAAGGCAATTTATATTGTTCTGACAGCATATAAAGCCGTGGAGGCAGGATGATCTTTGCATTTCTTCTGAGAGCTTCTTCGATAACCTTACGTAACCACACTTGCAGGTTCTCATCTGCAAAGTCAGCAGAAGGTGGACAAATAATACGCATTTCACCCAATTCCGAATGAGCCAGAAACTTATCACGCTGCCCACTAACAAGTGATAATTTAAAATATTCCGTATCAATATGATAATTAAGATCTATCAATGGACGAACCACTTTCTCCTTAAGCCCACGTAACTTTACACGCAGCTGATCTATAGCGTTCGTAACATCAGCAGAGGTAGTTCCAGGAGGTACACTTACATAAATTGCATCGCTCTTTGTACGAAATACAAGGCTCCTTGCACGCGTATTGACACGTATGATCAAAGTGCCTAACTCATTATCTTCAATTATCCTATCCATTCCTTTCATACATCTGCAAATAAACAAATAATCCACCGGAAGAACAAATACAATATAGTAAAATCAGGGTAAATGATGGTTAATTATTGAAACGCAAATATCCGTAAAAAGGTAAATACAGGTATAAAAAAGAATAATAGCCTTTTAATCTGCGTCAACCCGTATTAATCGACATTTCATCAGATATTAATACGAAAAAAATCAAGATAAGATGCAACTTTACCAGGATAAACTACGTCTAATATACGGAAACCCAGAAAAAAGAAAAAAATGAAAACAAATTTAACAGTACTATTAGCTACACTCTTAGCCTGCTTACTGACCAGTTGTACCTTCGTAGCCGATAAATCAGGAAGATTAAAACCAAGTAAGAAATCTATTACCAGAGATTATGAGATTAAAAACTTCACTGCAATAGATGCCAATACAGTGAGTAACATTTACTACACACAGGCCACAGACGGAAAAAGTTCTCTCCAGATATCCGGACCGGATAATTTCGTTAATCTGATACAGGTTTCGGCAAAAGGCAATACATTGATACTTACAATGGACAAACAGAATAAAATAAGAGATACCAAAAACCTTAAAATCACAATCAGTTCCCCCGATCTGGACCGCATTAATTTTAAAGGTGTAGGAAATATCAGCATCAAAGATAGACTCATAACCAACACACTCGACATAGAGAGCAAAGGAGTGGGTAATATAGACATAGAAGATCTTAGTTGTCAAAATCTGACAGTGAGCTCTATGGGAGTAGGAAATGTAAACCTGAAAGGTAAAGTAGAAAATGCCAATCTCTATTCAAAAGGTGTGGGCGATGTAGAAGCCATCAATCTGGAAGCCATTCATGTGAAAGCTTCTTCCCATGGAGTAGGAAATATATCCTGCAATGCTGCCGAATCATTGGACGCCGCAGTAAGAGGCGTAGGAAGTATCCACTATAAGGGTTCGCCTGTGCAAAAGACATTCAGTAAAAAAGGTGTGGGAAGCATAAAAAGTATAGAATAACAAGAATTGCAGAAACAAAAACATCTGTAGCTTGTTACTTCAACTCAAAGATGTTTCGGAAGCATAAAGGTTTTCTCAATGCCAGACATCAGATAGATTATTAAAATTCTCTCTTACATATAACTTTATCTCTAACAGAGATACAAAAAAGGAAGTTTCCGTGAGGCAATTTCCTTTTTCTTTGTTTATCCCCCGATGACAGATAAGCATAATAAAAGGGCTACTGCATCACGCGGTAGCCCATCTATTTAGTTAGTTTTATTTATAAAAATTTGAGAGAATTGAAACTTCACAGCCTCAAGTTGTTTTAATTAAGCACACTAACTATATTATATGTTTAAAGCAAATGAAAATGTCTTTTTTTATCAAGAGTGTTTGGGCTTCATTGAAGCAGCCAATTTTGAGATAAACTCTGCACTCATATTACCTGTAAAATTAATCACGGAAAAATTATTTTTCCCATGCATTAACATCACCAATTCAATAATCGTATCATTCTTCTTTCGTACCATAATCTGACAATTTTCGGCACCGTCTTTGAAAGAAAGAAACGGTTCAAATCTTCCGGAATTCTTTTCTACCACTTTCAGAGCTTCATCATAATACTTTTGCCCTTTTACCTTGGCAGTAAGCATTTGCATACTCTTCAGATTAGATATTATCTCCAGAATTTCATCATCTTTTTCAGCATCACTTTTCATTATTTCCTCCATCATTTTCGGACTGATAGTAACACAAGTAAGATTTGAATCTCCTTTATGTTCTGTCAGAAAACGAGAAGCAAAGTCCTGAGCTGATACAGCTACAGACAGCAATGCCATCCAGCACATTAAAAGAACGCTCTTCATTATTTCTTTATCATATCGACTACACCTGCCCGCACACTGTCGGCCAAATGCTGGTCTTGTGATTTATTGATTCCCTCAGACAATATCATTAAAGCAGAAGATACTTGTTTGTAAGCTACTTCCGGATCATCATATGTATCTGTGTAAGCATCATAATTATAGTCCAAAGCCTCATCGGCAAAAATGGTATGTTGTGCTATACCGCCCAATGAAAACATTACAGCAACAACTGCAGCAGCTTTGAACAAAGGCATAAATCTTCCTACCAATGTCAGGCGTCTTGCCTTCACTACAGGCGTTTCTACCTGAGCAAGAATACGCACGTCAAAGTCTTCACTCAGCCCAACCTCCTGCTGAATCTGCTGATAAACAAACAGATCTCTATATTGAAACAAATGAGCAGGTACCTTTTCCTGTGAGAAGAAAGTACGCAATTCCAACTCCTCTTCTAAAGAAGTTTCACATTGCCAATATCGCTCCAAAAGCTGTTCTATATACTTATAGTCCATATTCTTCAATCTCAATATACTGTTGTTTCACTTTTTGTCTTGCTCTGAAGAGGTTCACTTTAACCTGTTCCTCCGTCAGATGCAGGACTTTTGCAATATCCTTATAACTTTCGCCCTCTATATCCCGGAGCTGCATTATAAGCCGCTGTTTCTCAGGAAGTTCATTAATCAACCGATGAATAATCTTCATCCGCTCATCATTTACCAACTGTTCATAAGGACCAGAAAGATCAACCTCTTCAGCCATATCCGAGGTAAGTTCTACGTTCTGAGCTTCTTTCTTTTGACTCCTATCTATTGCCAGATTTTTTGCAACGATCAGGCAATAAGCTTCAATAGACTCAAACTGCTTCCACTCATCACGTTTATTCCAGACTCGTATCATGGTGTCCTGAACTACATCCTCTGCTTCTGCCCTATCCAGGGTTATTCTAAGCGCCAATCGAAAGAGTTTATCTTTCAAAGGAAGTATGTCGTTTCGGAAACTGATTTCTTGCATCTCTATAAGAATGACGGGTGAGAATATAAAAAGTTACAGGTACAATCGTATTTTTTTTGAATTATTTTTTAATACGTGTACCGCTATCTCCATTAATAGCTGATGCTAAGGTGATTATCACTTCTGAGACACCTGCATTAATTGCTTCAAAAGAATTTTCAAGCTTTGGAATCATGCCACCTTGAATAATACCATCAGCCACATATTGATCAAACTCAGCAGGTGTAATCTGCGGAATAACACTGTCGTCATCATTTTCGTCGCGCAATACCCCCTTCTTCTCAAAGCAAAAGACAAGAGTCACATCAAAAAACCGGGCAAGCGCCTTTGCCGTTTCCCCGGCAATCGTATCGGCATTCGTGTTAAGCATATTCCCTTCGCCATCATGAGTCAGCGGAGCCATAACCGGAACTACACCTTTATATATAAGGTCAGACAGCAAGGAAGCGTCTACCTTCTTCACATCACCTACAAAGCCATAATCAACTTCTTTCACCGGACGTTTGGCCGAGCGAATCACATTCATATCCGCCCCGGTCAGCCCTAAAGCATTCACCCCACGAGCTTGCAGGCCCGCTACAATATTCTTATTGACCAGTCCTCCATAGACCATTGTTACCACTTTGAGTGTTTCGGCGTCAGTTATACGACGCCCATTCACCATTTTACTTTCAATGCCGAGTTGGGTTGCGATCTTTGTGGCCGATCTCCCTCCTCCATGAACAAGGACTTTGTGCCCTTCAATAGCTGCAAAATCATTTAATAATTGGTTGAGTGTGGCTTCTTCTTCTACTATTTTGCCACCAACTTTAATAACAGTCAGTTTTTCTCTCATAATTCTATATATTATATAAAGGAAGGTGCGTTAAAAGTCTGAGACAGCTATCAATATATAACTTTAAAAACGCAGATTAACGCTGATTACCGCAGAGTTATTTAATCTTTGCGTAAATTAGCGTAATCTGCGTTTTAATGATAGCGAATTTTACTTTTGGGCACCCTCGCCAAAGGTTCTATTATTCCAAATAGGTATATCCGTAAAGCCCGGAGCGATAATTTGAAAGGAATTCTTTTCCTTCTTCCACAGAAATCTTTCCTTCTTTTACAGATTTTGTAACCCAGGTTTCCAGTGTACGCACCAGCTTCTTAGGATTATATTGCACATAATCCAGCACTTCTGCTACAGTCTCGCCGTCAATGATCTGTTCAATAGTATACCCTTTTTCGTTTACAGATACATGTACTGCATTCGTATCCCCAAACAAGTTATGCATATCTCCCAGTATTTCCTGATAAGCACCAACCAGGAATACTCCCAGATAATAAGGCTCTTTACTTTTCAAACTATGCACAGGCATATAATGAGCTACATTCTTCGTAGAAATAAAGTTTGCAATCTTCCCATCCGAGTCACAAGTAATGTCCTGCAAAGTAGCTGACCGCTCAGGTTTTTCATCCAATCTTTGAATAGGCATAATAGGGAATATCTGATCGATAGCCCAGGAATCCGGCAGTGATTGAAATAACGAGAAATTACAAAAATATTTATCGGCCAATAGTTTAGACAGACCACGGAACTCATCCGGTGCATGCTTCAACCCACTTGCGATCTGATTTACTTCGCGAGTGATAGACCAGTAAAGACGTTCAATCTGTGCACGAGTTTTCAAGTCAACAATACCATGACTGAACAGATCGAGTGCCTCTTCACGAATCTGCTGTGCATCATGCCAGGCTTCAAGCATCTTGTTCTGATTCAAGGTATCCCAAATACCATACAGCTCCTGCACCAATTCGTGTGCGTCCGGTGCTATCTCTTCCTCATCATCCCATTCGGGCAGTGTGGTCGTTTCCAAAACTTCAAAAACAAGTACAGAATGATGTGCCGTCAATGCACGTCCGCTTTCTGTTATAATATTAGGATGAGGAATACCATTCTTATCACTGGCATCTACAAGAGTAGAGATAGAGTCGTTGACATACTCCTGAATAGAATAGTTCACACTACTTTCGCTGCTCGATGAACGTGTTCCGTCATAATCAACTCCCAATCCACCGCCAATATCAACAAATTGTACATTAAAACCCATGGAATGAAGTTGTACATAAAACTGGGAAGCTTCACGCAAAGCAGTCTTTATGCGGCGAATTTTAGTCACCTGACTACCAATATGGAAATGAATCAGTTTCAAGCAGTCTTTCATATCCTTCTTTTCCAGGAAATCAAGTGCCTCAAGCAATTCGCTGGAAGTCAATCCAAACTTACTGGCATCACCACCGGATTCTTCCCATTTACCACTACCGGAAGAAGCAAGTTTAATACGAATGCCGATATTGGGCATCACATTCAATTGCTTCGCCATCTTGGCAATGAGTTTCAGCTCATTCATTTTTTCTACAACGAGAAAAATACGCTTGCCCATCTTTTGTGCAAGCAAAGCAAGTTCAATATAACTTTCGTCTTTATATCCGTTGCAGATAATCAACGAATCAGAATCAGTATTAACAGCAATTACAGCATGGAGTTCCGGTTTAGAACCAGCTTCAAGACCAAGATTAAACTTCTTTCCATGACTGATTATCTCTTCCACAACCGGGCGCATCTGATTTACCTTAATGGGGTAAATGATGAAATTCTGTGCTTTATAGCCATACTCTTCAGCAGCTTGTTTAAAGCAATATGCTGTCTTCTCAATCCGATTATCCAGAATATCCGGAAAACGCAGCAACATGGGAGCTGCCACATCACGCAACTGCAGTTCATCGACCAACTCCTTCAGGTCGACACCTATGCCATCCTTACGCGGTGTAACAACCACATGACCTTTGTCATTTATACCAAAGTACGAAGTACCCCAACCAGTAATGTTGTAGAGTTCCTCAGAATCTTCAATACGCCACTTTCTCATTTTAATGTATTCAGTTGTGTTTATAAAATATTTAAGGCAACAAAAATAGTTATAAATCCATAGTATACAATCAGAAAGACACGTTTTTTAAATAAGACAGGTTCGGAAGGCGCAAATAAGTCATAGTTTTAATAAATCGCGTAGCCGCTGCACTGATTTTTCAATCTGCGAGCGATCCTCTAATTCATCGGCATTAAAAACATACTGGGCCTGAGAATAGAACGGTGCACGTTTCTCCAACGCCTGAATGATAAATTCTTTCAGTTCCTCATCCTCTTTACCTTGTAAAATAGGACGCTGCTGTTTGGCAACACGCAGTCTATGAAATAAAACATCGGGATGGACATTCAAAAAAACAGTTTTACCATGATGATTCATAAAATCCATATTATCGAAGAAACAGGGGGCACCACCACCTGTAGAGATAACAACATTTTCAAAAGCACCTACCTCACGCAACATATTTCTTTCCAGTTCACGAAAACCTGCTTCACCGCGTTCGGCGAATAACTCTCCCACTGTCTTATGGAAACGCTCTTCCATATACCAGTCCAGATCAACAAACGGTACGTTCAGTGTTCGGGCAAAAGCTTTCCCTAAAGTTGTTTTACCGGCACCCATATAGCCGGTCAGGAATATACGAATCATAATTACCTATCTTTTCTTTTCAGAGCAAAGATAGGTAATATAATTATAGAATAAATAAAGTTTGTACTTCAATTTACTCTAAATTTGTTATGATTTTAAGCGATTTATATCCTGACGTGATCACTTAAATACTTTCACTCTTTCAGAGAGTGCTTTAAATTCTTTATCACCCGGTTCTCCAACCGGCATACCAAACGGCATTTCAGCAATCAGATGCCAACTGGCCGGTAATTCCCAGGTACGACGCACTTCTTCATCAATCAGAGGATTGTAATGTTGCAGAGAAGCGCCAAAACCAGCATCTTCCAACATACTCCAGATTGCTAACTGATGCATGGCCGATGTTTGTAAGGACCACCCAGGAAAATTATCTTTATAACTGACAAATGTATCCTGCAGCGTTTGCACAACATATTGATCTTCAAAGAACAATACAGTACCATAACCACTCTCAAAACAATTATCAATCTTTGATTCTGTATTTTTAAAAGCCTCCGGAGTTACAATCTTCCGTATAGCATCTTTCACTATTTCCCATAGTTTCTTATGATTCTCACCCAAGAGTAATACGACGCGGGTCGACTGAGAATTAAAAGCCGATGGTACGTGGGTTACCGCAAAATTTATGATACGCTCTATCTCTTCGTCAGAAACAGGTGACTGATTTGTGATTGAATAGTAACTTCTCCTGTGTTTCAGGACATCTTTAAATGATTTTTGCATCATAGTCTCCTTTCTTTGGGTTTATAATCTGTTATATAGAGAACAACTGATCTTGAAAACTTGTTCGATAAGTAGTACTTCAAATTTAATTCATACTATGACAACGTTTTATTAAAACGCAAATGATCGCAGTTTTTCGCAAATTAGAAGGTTTGCTGTACTTGAGAGACGATATTTTTGCGTGAATTTGCGATAATCTACATTTCAATGATAGGTTCATTTAATTAGGATACAGTACTTACTAAAATATATTTGTAACTTTACCACCCGAATAAATAAAAAGATGAATGGCAAAGCAAAAATTTTATGTGGTATGGGAAGGCGTAACCCCAGGTATTTATTCTTCCTGGACTGATTGCCAACTACAAATTAAAGGATACGAAGGAGCCAAATATAAGTCATTTGACAGCCGGGAAGAAGCAGAACGTGCTCTCGCATCATCTCCTTACGCATATATTGGTAAAAATGCCACAAACAAAAAAGAAAATAAACCTACCTCACACACGTTGCCTGCTGCTGTAATAGAGAATAGCCTTGCTGTAGATGCAGCCTGCAGTGGTAATCCCGGTCCGATGGAGTATCGCGGAGTACATGTAGCCAGTCAACAGGAAATATTTCACTTCGGCCCAATGAAAGGTACAAATAATATCGGTGAATTCCTGGCATTAGTACATGGGCTTGCCCTATTGAAACAAAAAGGATTCGATATGCCCGTCTACAGTGACAGTGTGAACGCTATCAGTTGGGTAAGACAAAAGAGATGCAAAACAAAATTGCCACGCACCGCTGAAACGGAACAACTTTTCTTATTAATAGAACGTGCCGAGAAGTGGTTAAAAGAAAACACCTATTCTACCCCTATTCTGAAGTGGGAAACCAAAGAATGGGGCGAAATTCCCGCCGACTTCGGAAGAAAATAAACTACTTGAACTTCTTTATCAGAAAACTCGGATTCACACGCAGGTAAACACCAAAAGAAAAGCTGGTGGCACTACCAGGCTTTATCATTTCCCCATCTGCTTTTGTCATAGTGCCAGGCAGATACTGATAAATATCCGCTTTAGCGCCAAGGGCATAGTGTTTACCAAATGAGCGAGAATATTCTACAGAAAGGAAAAGAGTTTGCGGATCATTATAAAACGCCCCTTCTTCTTTCGTGGAAACAGAGCCAAAATAAGGAATGCCAAGCAAAGAGATAAAGTCTTTTGACATAAAATACCCACCTTTGATACGTATATCTTTAAGATCAGTATAAGCAGCAGCGTATAGCCCTACTCCTTTATCAAAAGGCCATAAATGTCCTGCCTGCTGATAATAGGCTACTGCATCCACTTCTACATTCACTCGTTTCAGCACCGGACGATTCACGTTCCAGGTTACTCCGGCTCCTACGGAACCATTCATCAATGTTTGTACCGAATTCGTATAGATCGTATCCTGTTCTCCTCCACGATGTTGAATAGTCATTTGCACAGGTGTATAGTAATGGAAGCGCGCTTTCGGATCATTGTATTTTATCAACGAAGACAGCCCTACAACAAAAGACTCCTGATGGGTATCTTCTTCAAAAATGTAGCTCATCCAATTGACCCACGCATCCAGATGCAAATGCCGGGAGTCATATAAAAACTGCAATCCCGTTTCCGGATCGGCAGTCAGGTTTAATTCCGGACTATAAAGAGGAGCAATCAGCCCGTGATTGGAACCACCATAAATATTTCCCAGAATAAGATTCACACGAGACAAGGCCAATTGCACTCTGAAATAAGGCAAGATATGTGTTCCACGTTGGTATTGATTTCCTTTCCAGGTAGCTATATCATGATAAGCATAGTTGGGGAATTTATAAGCACCGCTATAAATCAATGCATGCGCTCCTAACTCCAGTTTTATATTTTTCAGCGGATAATAGACAACCTTAGGTTCCAGCCACATACCCGGCAATGAATATCCCTTCATCACAGTACCGGCATACTCGTTATCTTTAAAAAAACTGATATTATCCAGTTCTACAGACAACTCTCCTACTCGTTCAGGATTAATGTTGTAATCAGTCTTACAAACTTTCTCTTCCACTTGGGCCCGAACCGTTGTAGTTACTATGAGAAGCATCATCAAACAACCTGTCCATCCAATATATCTGCCGTTTTTCATTTTACCTTCTATCAAAGGGATTGCATATCATTCAGTCGCTTATAGTATCCATTCATTTCCAATAATTCTTCATGCTTGCCGCGTTCTACAATCTCTCCTTCATAAAGTACGCAAATTTCATCTGCATTCTTTATTGTCGAAAGCCGATGGGCAATAGCAATCGTCGTACGTGTTTTCATTAATCTTTCAAGAGCTTCCTGTACCAGACGTTCAGATTCTGTATCAAGAGCAGAAGTTGCTTCATCAAGAATCAGAATCGGAGGATTTTTCAATATGGCACGGGCAATACTGATACGTTGGCGCTGCCCTCCGGACAGTTTACCACCACGGTCTCCGATATTGGTATTATAGCCATCTTCCTTTTCCATGATAAAATCATGGGCATTAGCAATCTTGGCAGCCTCTATCACTTGTTCCATAGTTGCATTTTCCACACCGAAAGCAATGTTATTGAAGAAAGTATCATTAAAAAGGATAGCATCCTGATTTACATTTCCAATCAAACCACGCAAATCAGATATACGTACATCCTTAATACTCGTACCATCAATCTTTATATCTCCTCCTTGCACATCATGATAGCGAGGCAACAAATCAACCAATGTAGACTTGCCGGATCCGGATTGTCCAACTAAAGCGATTGTTTTTCCTTTTGGTATTGTAATACTAACATCCTTCAGCACCTCTCTTTTTTCGTCATAACTGAACGTAATATTTTGAAACTCGATTTTGTCATTCAATCCGTTCAACGGCTTCGGATTCGGAGATTCTTTTATTTTGTTTTCTGCTTTCAATATCTTATCCACACGCTCCATAGAAGCCAATCCCTTTGGTATATTATAGCCCGCCTTTGAGAATTCCTTTAATGGATTAATTACGCTATACAAAATAATCATATAAAAAATAAAAGACGGAGCATCTATAGCAGAGTTATTACCCAATATCAACGATCCTCCAAACCATAACACAACCACAATCAACAAAGTACCCAAAAATTCACTCATCGGATGAGCCAATGATTGTCTGATAGCGACACGATTTGTAGCATCCCGATATTCGTTACTGCACTTTGTAAAACGATCCACCATTTTCTTCTCCGCAATAAAAGCTTTAATTATACGGAGCCCCCCCAAAGTTTCTTCCAGCTGCGACATGGTATCACTCCATTTTGCCTGCGCCTCCAAAGACTGGCGTTTTAATTTCTTTCCGACAACTCCCATCACCCATCCCATACCGGGTAATACAAGTATTGTAAACAAAGTCAACTGCCAACTCGTGATAATCAACGTACTAAAGTAGAAAAGGATCAAAATCGGGTTCTTAATCAACATATCCAACGAACTGGTAATAGAGTTTTCTACCTCACCGACATCTCCACTCATACGTGCAATAATATCTCCCTTACGTTCTTCGGAAAAGAATCCTAATGGCAATGACATCACTTTTGAGTATACCATTATGCGAATATCACGAACTACCCCTGTGCGTAATGGAACCATTACAGCTGAAGAAGCAAAATAACAAGATGTTTTCAGCAGTGTCATAAAAGCAAGAAATAATCCTAAAAAGAGTAAGGTAAGTGACGCCCCATTCGTCTGGATCATTTGGGTAACATAATAATAAAAATTATTCACCCCTATTTCTTTTAAACTTGCACCCGAATCCCATGGAATAAACTCATAAACTTTATTATCCATCTTAAACAGAATCTGTAAGATTGGGATAATCAATGTAAATGAAAAAACATTAAGTACAGCAGATAGTATATTCAACAATATAGCCCATCCCAGATATTTTTTGTAAGGCGCCACGAATCGGCGCATGAGTTGAAAGAATTCCTTCATTAGTTTGTCATTAAAAGAATTAAGTCGCAAAGATAGGAGAAAATCCTCAGTTTACAGAAACTACCTTTAATTTTATTATCTACTTTAGAATTTGTTAAAACCGAAAACACACAAAGTTACAAAAAAAAAGATATTTTAAGAAGCTGCTTACAGGAATTTTAGTCTCTCGATTAATTGAAACAATCAATCACTAGACCAGATATCCAACTCTTTAGGGTTTGTATAAGGACAATATCAAGCTACACAATATACTACAGATATGAATCCAATATTTAGCTATTTCCTTCTCCAAATTATAAACGGGAATAATATATAGAAATAAGGGGTGCATTCAACATATCCAATTACTTTTTAGTTACAGAATCTTTTATTAGCTGTCTCACATCACGTTGAAACTTCTGCACAGAGTGTACCTCACGAATATAACTAACGGCCTCACATGACAATTTCTTACGCCTTTCTTCATCACTCATAACTTCCTCAATTGCTGAAACAAATTTAGGAACTTCATCAAATCCATCGCCCAATACTGTGCCTACGAATTTTCCAAATTTAGAAGTTAAATCCTCAGGATTTCTACAACTGACAAGAAGTGTACCATAAGCCAATGCTTCAAGGAAGGTGATAGGCAAGGCTTCATGGATAGAGGTATTTACCAATATTTTAGCATCTCTTATGTATGCATTTTTCTCTTCACCCTCTACATGCCCCACGAAATGGAGGTTAGGGATACCAGCTTTATATGCCGACATAACTACCTCGTTCTCTTTTTTCTCTCTAAAAGTTTGTCCCAACATAAAAAATTCATATTGAGGCATTCTTTTCGCTATTTCACAGAATAGCCATCCTCGTTTCACCGATTCAATACGTCCAATAAAAATTATATGATTCTTTTTTTTATAAGTAGCAGGATCAAATGTATAATCTATATCTATCGGATTCGCACAATAAGTAATATCTACATCTTCCGGTAACCGATACAATACTTTGGCTTTCTCATTTAAGAAATATCCTTGTGATATAAATTTAAGCTGCCCATTACAATAGAATCGATTCACCATATCATATAGTTCAGAATTCCAATAACATGACTCAGTAAAGAGCTTTACTGTCTGAATTTCCTGCCATTCGGTCCAAGGTCTGGGATCTTGTATCCAATGTATAATAGGCTTTCCCCGGTGTTCGTACTTCAAAAGATCATGCGTCAATTCAACGGTAAGATAGACATCATAATTGGTTCTTTTCAACCACTTATAAACAAATTTTCTACCGGGTGGGACTATAATTGTCACTCCATCTATTTTCTTTTTCTTAGCTCTATACTCCCATTTATTAGAACTCTTTCCTAAGAGAACTTCCACAGACATCTCTTCATTCGGTAGATAACGAGCTATATAATAACGTGCAAGAAAGCCATACCCTCCAAAGGCAGTCCCCATTCCACCAAAATACTCGTCAATAATGAGAGCTATTTTTATCTTCTTGGGATTAATATTTATTCCACACATTTTTTTGATTGTTCGAATCAACCGTTCTTTTTTAAACATACCAATAAATCCTTTATAAGGTGTTTTCTTCAGATATTCAAAATAAAGGTTCCGCAATGGCTTACAACACTCCTCATTAATACTCCATGGTTTGATCCGACCCGTATAGTGAATGATAACCGGACTTTCTGCCCTTGTATGGAGAACCTCCTCTGTCGTATAGTTATAGATTACTGGGACTTCTTTTATCTTTCCTCTAAAAGCCCAATTTATAATGTCCTGATCTTGATACTCAAATTTATCGCAGTATTTTTTTGCCACATCCATCAGTAGTGCGGTTATATTCTCATTACGCATAGCCTCAAGATTCATCAAAATCACTCCGGCATTTATATATATATCAGACTCTTGCAAACCAATACTATATTTATATTTTATCCGTTCTATCCAGGAATCATTCACACCTGCGCACAAATAACCCTCCAAAGGAGTTTTCCATAATTCGGTTATAGGGCCATCAACAATCAAGTCAGCATCTAAATACAAAATACGAGTAAGTTCCGGGAACAGATCTGCTATTAGCAATCGATAGTATGTATGACAAGTAATGTATTTTATATGGAGTTTAAAGCCTTCAAATATAGCATGATCCACTAATTTAAACTCAACACGATTATTATTACCATATCCCTCTACTGCAGAAACAAACAACTTCTTATTTTCATCAGAAAAATAGTCCGTCAAAATGTAGAAATCAATGCTACTGGTAAGATTATTCTCCAGAACAGATATCATTGCAGCACAACAATGCTGAGCATATGAATTGTTTACAGTAAAAACAATCGAAATTCTATTATCCATTACTTATTCAGGAATTTAATATTATTCGACAAATATAGATAAAAAATCTCGGTTCATAAGCGTGCCTTATTAAAAGAACAGCTTTTTTTCTACCCCCGTTTGTAAAAAAATCAAGACCTTATATCTTCTAAATTTGGTACTACGAACTCACAATTCAATTAATATTATATTTATGAGGAACATCTAAATTGATACCTATGGAACGATACTGCGGTCTTGATGTACACAAAGACAGTGTATCCATGTGTATAAGTGACATATTTAATATTCCCAGGAAAACAATATCTTGTCGTTACCACAGTCCATATCATACATCGATTTTATTCCTGTCGTTATCTCCTTAATATATTAATATTACTCTGAAAATGCCCATAATATATTTATCGCACTCAAATGAAGAGTTATCGATTACCAAACGATCTTTATAATCTTATTTATATTTTCCCTCTACTACGATAATAAGATAGATATAAATCACCTAACCAACCTGACAATTGATAAACTGATAGAATCTTTAATTGACGTTTAGTCAACCCAGCCCGTAATCCGGGCATTCTTTTTAGATCATTAGCCGCTTTTCTCAGATCTGCAGGTGCATCTTCATATCGCTTCCAATACATTGCCAAAAAAAGATTCTGAAGTTGCAAATGCGCTAAATCCTCCTCGAACTCTCTAATTAACCCCTTTCTCCGTAAATAATGCTCTATCCAAGTAGGATAAGCCCTAAGGTCTTTATACATCGTGTCACTTACTACCTCCGAACGTGACAAAGAATTAGGACGTACATAATAATTTAAAATAGGCATATCGATAGTCACTACTTTTTGAGCAAAAGAAAGAAGTTGAACCATCAGTATGGCATCTTCACCTAAAGAAATATCGGGAACATGCTCTATAGAATGGTCAAGGAATAAAGAACGCTTCTGAAAATTAGCCCACACACTCCAGTATCCTCTACCCTGAAGAATCTCTCTAAAATATTCCATCCCGGATAATGTATCAAAAGTCATCGATACAGATCTTTTAGGTTCTTTTCCTAATGTACAAAAATAAAAAGGTGCTGCAACAATATCAGCATCGGAATTTTCAGCTTTATCTACCAAATGTTCAACCGCTCCGGGCAGCAAAACATCATCGCTATCCAGGTGTTGAATATATTTCCCTTTAGCAATATCAATCCCTGATTTTCGCGCAGACGGCAACCCTCCATTTCTCTTATTTATAATAATAATACGTTCATCAAGTTTGGCATACTTCTCCATAATAGTAAAACTATCATCTGTAGAGCCATCATTAACTATTATTATTTCCAGTGTAGAATAACTTTGCCCAATCACGCTTTCAATACACGCCTCTAAATAAAGCTCACTATTGTAAACAGGTATAATTACAGAAACCAAAGGAGATGATAAGTTAACCATCATAAACAATTTCTAATTTATTAATTCCATTCTTTTTTCGACGATAACAATAATGATTCAAATAGCCTTAGCCATTTTTCACCAATTACCTCCGGAGCATAATCCATAGACTTACGAATAACATTCCCTTTCATTTTTTGCAGTTTATCAGCGTCATTCAATAAGTCAATTAACAAACGCGCATATTCTTTTAAAGAAAATGGAGGTACGAGTATTCCATTTTCTCCCGAAGGGGATATAATTTCATGTATACCCGCTACGCAATCAAAAGCAACAGGTACCACTCCATTTGCCTGAGCTTCGGTAAGGCAAAGCGGCCATCCTTCATAATTAGAAGTCAAACATAGCACCGAAGCATTATAATAATATTTATCAACACAGCTACTATATCCTACAAAGCTGATACGCTGTAATTGTTTTTTTTGCGCTCTCTGTTGAAGAAACACTTTTTCATCCCCGTCGCCAACCAAAATCAACTCCCAATCCGGTACTTCTCTATAAATCAGTTCCCAAATATCTATCAAACGATCTATACGTTTATCTTCATAGGTCATACGCCCTACAAATAAAATTTGTTTCTTTTTATTCGGATTTATGTTCTCAACCCGTTTTTCCGAATTAGGAATTACAGATATCTTATTTTCCTCAGGAGACAATCCTATTTTATCAATCAACGTCTGTTTATACCCTTCGCACAAGACCGTATATACATCTACCTGTTCGTATATCCTACGATAATCACCCAAAAGACGTTTATAGTATTTCTTAAACCAAACGGTTTTAGGGTAAGTAAATAAAATCCACTTTATTCGCCCGGATAATGAATGCCATGCTTTTTTCTTTTTATTGTAAAGATCATGCCCAATCTCCCAAAAAGGAACACTATGCAAAGCAAATATTATTTTACAATTAGTATTATTCCGTATATGTGCCAGATGCGACAATGTTTGAACAGGCAAAACAAATATATCAATCCTCAGCTGCTTTAAAGTCTCAATAATAGCATCTGCATTTTCTTTACTATTAACGCTTGCTTTGTCCGGCAGTTCCAAAAGTATTATGTTGGATAAAAACTTATCACGTATTTCTCTCGCCAGAACATATACTTCAAATCCATAATGAGATATATAACCAGCAATATCAATAGTCACTCTATCTGCTCCACCACTAGGAAATTCGTTATGTAAAAACAAAATTCGTTTTTTATCCATTACTTTTTAGGTCTTTGTTTTATAAAGCGGTAATACTTTTCGAAAAAAAACGGTGACATATTAAACATCCAATAATAAAAAGAAGTTTTACGGGGTTTAAGAGGGAGTAATCCTCCTTCTTTTATTTTTTTTATCATATCAGTCTGTCCTCGTCCACCGCAGCGAATGCTGTTCTTAAATAATCTCATAATAATCACAGCAATGTGATCATCAAAATAGGCTACTATCTTTGGATCATTACTAACAGTAATTTTAAAATTATTCAGCGATACCATAGCCGCAACCATATATAGTGCATTAGATTCACAATACTGATTCATAAAAGAACCGCTATTTTGGAAATAAGAATAAAAACACAAGGGTAGATATTTTATTCTGTTTGCATAAAAAATAGCTCTTGGCACAAATTCTTCATCCTCATGCCTAATAGGAATCATCTTTAATTGATTAGCAATAAGAAAAGTGCGTTTATAAACATATAGCGGAACCATTGCCGGATAAAAATCTCTCAGAAGAAACTCTCTTCCGGAAATGATATTTGAATCATTCAATTCCATATGATAAGGTTGCTCTAAAAAACTTCCATCCAAAGAAATATGCTTATAATTCAACAACATCATATCCAATTTACCATCAGACATCTCCTTATAAATACGTTCAAAAACATTCGGATAGAAGCAATCGTCAGCATCCAAAAAAAGCAAATACTCACCACAAGCCTCTAATATTCCCTTATTCCTTGCGCAACTAACTCCCTCATTTTCAATATCAATATACTTTAAAAATGAATATTTCTCACACAAAGAATCCAATATTTCAATGGAGTTGTCCGTTGAACCATCATTTATTACAATTGCTTCATAACAATCATATGGTAAATCCTGATTGGCAACTGACTCTATACATCTGTTTAAATATTTTGCAGCATTATAAGCTGGTATAATAACAGAGATTTGCATATATATATCCCGCTTTTCGTAAATTAAGGTGGTAAAGATAGTCAAATATAGTTGGACATAATTAATAGAAAAAGACTTTTTCAGAAAAAAGAGCAAAAATATGCAGTATTTCCCCTATCTTTGCATTTATTACTTTACATAGTAAAACAAAAGCTGATTAAGATATATCCAATGAAAGTTTCATTAATCATTTCAACCTACAATTGGCCTGAAGCGTTAAGACTTAGCCTTATGACAGTGTTGCATCAGACCCAATATCCGTACGAAATAGTTATAGCGGATGACGGCTCTACCATTGAAACTCAGAATATGATTAAAGAGCTTCAGACTGAATATCCTATCCCCATACAACACATTTGGCACGAAGACAAGGGGTTTAGGAAAACAATGATTATGAACAAGGCCATCAAAGCAGCTACGGGAGATTACATCATCCAAATTGATGGGGATATATTACTGCACCCTTATTTCATAGCAGATCATCTCGAAATAGCTGAGCCTGGATATTTCATAAGAGGCGGGCGTACACTCATCAATGCATTTAAAACAAGATTTTTTCTGCACCGCAATGCGCTTCGCCCCCAGAAAAGTAATTTAATGAGAAGTAACAATAAGTTCAATGCATTCAGAATACCCTTCCTTGCAAATATATTCAGTGGGGTATCGGAAGATGTAACACATGTAAAAGGGTGCAATATGGCTTATTGGAAGAAAGACTTTATTGCAGTAAATGGCTATAATAATGATATTAATGGCTGGGGACATGAAGATATAGAGCTTGCTATCCGCCTTCATAATTCAGGAATTAAGATGAAAAAAGTGAAATTTAAAGCAATAGCTTACCACCTTCACCATCCTTTGAATTCAAGAAACTGTGAAGAAAAGAATATGGAAATTTCCAATCTTGCACTCAACAAAAAAATAATACGAGCAAAGAATGGATACGACAGCCTATAGCCGTACTTCAAAAGTCAGTATAATCGTTCCAATGTATAATGCAGCCTCTTTTCTAAAAGAGACTTTAGACAGTATTCTTAATCAAACTTTCACAGACTTTGAGCTACTACTTATTGATGACTGTTCAAAAGACAATACCTTAGAAATAGCTAATTCTTTTTCTGATCCTCGTATTTGTGTTATTAAAAACGAGAAGAATTTAGGAGCCGGAGGCACCCGGAATAAAGGTATTAAACTCGCACAATCAACCTATATTGCATTCTGTGACGCGGATGATATTATGTTTCCCAATAGATTAGAAGAACAATATAACTTCATGGAACAGCATCCGGATATTGATATCTGCGGTAGTTTTGTAAAATTAATCAACAAGAGAGGTGCTATTACAGGTAAATTTACATTTCCGGTAAAACATGATAAAATAGCTGTTGAGATGTTCTTGCGCTGTGCATTCCAACAGTCCACAGCTTTTATCCGCAGTCAGTCTTTTAAGCAATCCGGACTTAAATATAAAGAAAATCATTATGCAGAGGATTATGATTTATGGGCCAATGCCATAAAAAAACTGAAATTTCATGTTATCCCTCATTTTTTGATGTACTACAAGATTTCTGATTCGCAGATATCTTCTGTATCTTTTGATAAACAGCAAAAAGATGCCTATCTGGTTTACAAACAGATGATGGAGGATTTAGGGGTTCGTTACAATGAACATATTATTGAACTTCATTATGAGTTGGCACATCGCAAGAAAAAAACATTCCCGGAAGAATGGATAAAAGAATATGAAACTTTCTGCAGAGAATGCCTTTTAAGGAATAAATCTGTAAAAATCTACAAAGACAAGCTCTGGAGACAAGCTATGATACATAATTATAAAAAGTCGCAATATTTATTGCATAATAAAATTGTAGCGACTATCAAGACATTTTTCAAATTCAAAATTCTCAAATAATGGATATCAAAATTTCTATTATCATACCAGCTTACAATGCACAAAAGTATATTGAGAGGTGTCTTCGGTCATTGTCTGTACAAGACATGCCAACTAATAATTATGAAGCGATTGTGATCAATGATGGTTCTACAGACAACACTCAAAGCCTTTTAGATGTATTATGTAAACAGTACTCATTTGCCCGTTATGTATCTACCCCTAACAGCGGGCTTAGTGCATCCCGAAACAGAGGTGTAAAAGAAGCAACAGGAGAATATCTATTATTCTTAGATGCAGATGATAGTATTATACCCAACTGCTTAAAGGATATTTATGAGGAGATGTCCGGAAATCAACTGGATATGATGTTAATGAACTACCAATATATACTTCCCAACGGAACTCAACGGAAGGGCGGATATCATATTGATAAGAATGACGAGAAAATAGTCTCCGGCAAACAGTTTTTAATCAGAGAAAACTATCCGCCGATGATTCCATTGTATGCATATCGTCGCTCTTTTATTACCGAGAACAACCTCACTTTTCTTTCTATCGGACATGAAGATGAGGAGTTTACTCCCAAAGCTATTTACATGGCTAAGCGTATTAAATATTATCCTCTGACTTTCTATAACTATTTCCAGAATGAAGAGTCATTCATGCATACCTACAAAGAAAGTAACTTTTATGATATGCTCACTGCAATGGGTTCACTCAATAGGTTCAGACTTGAACACGAAAATGATCCTAAAATCATATCCTATTTCAACGACCACATTGCAAACAGAGTGATAATGATGTTCAAACGCAGTATCAGGGACGGACATTCCATCCAAAAGGAGTTAATACAGAAAATTAAAGAAGAAGGTCTATATCCATTGTGTCCCCGAAAGCCATCCTTCTATATACGATTATTCAATTATTCGCCTACCTTATTTGAGAAATACTACCGCTTCATTAAGCATAAATAAGAAAAGAAACAGAAATAAAGATATTTTTTTAATACATTCCCAAAAAGTCTTTTTATTATTTACCCTCTTCAGATGTAATATCTTACGAACTTTTAGTATACTCTTCGTAGAGTTTCACTTCATTGTCCGTAGAGTTTCGCATCATTCTTCGTAGAGTTTCGAGCTGTTCCTCGTATACTCTATTAAAACCAAATGTTTCCGCAGAATATTGCTTTAATAAATGTTAACTACGAAAGATATGTCCTTTCTTCACTATGTTTTCT